>DASSBO010000049.1:0-16332 GCA_035698655.1 Streptomyces sp. | reverse complement strand
CTCTCCCGAGCAGGTGGCCGCGATGGTCCACCTGTGCGAGGAGTTCGAGGCCGCGCACCGGCTCCCCGCCGGCCGCCTCGGCTTCGAGCTGCAGATCGAGACCACACAGGCCGTGCTCGGCCCCGACGGCCGCGCCACCGTTGCGCGGATGATCGACGCCGCCGGCGGGCGCGCCACCTCGTTGCACTACGGCACGTTCGACTACAGCGCCGCCTGCGGCGTGAGCGCCGCCCACCAGTCGCTCGACCACCCCGTCGCCGATCACGCCAAGGCCGTCATGCAGGTCGCCGCCGCCGGTACCGGCGTCCGGCTGTCCGACGGCTCCACCAACGTGCTGCCCGTCGGTTCGGCGGACCGCGTGCACGAGGCCTGGCGCCTGCACCACGCGCTGGTCCGCCGCTCGCTGGCCCGGGCCTACTACCAGGGCTGGGACATGCACCCCGGACACCTGCCGACCCGCTACGCGGCCGTGTTCGCCTTCTACCGGGAAGGACTGGAGACGGCCGCCGCACGGCTCGCCGCCTACGTCGCGAAGACCGGCGGCGACGTGATGGACGAGCCGGCGACCGCCCGCGCACTGAGCGGCTATCTGCTGCGCGGCCTGGACTGCGGAGCCGTCGACGCGGACGAGGTGACCGGGCCGACCGGCTTGACGCGGTCCGAACTCGACCGCCTCGCCGGCCGCCCCACGGCCTGACGCAGAACGCCCTGCGGTGCGCACTAGGGTGCTCTCATCACGGCGCGCACTCGAGGGACGGACCAGCGGTGGACACAGCGGGGGAGCGGCACGACGGCCAGGACGGCACCGGCAGGCTGCTCGCCGGGCGGTACCGGACCGTGCGACGGCTCGGGCGCGGCGGGATGGGCGTGGTCTGGGAGGCGACGGACGAGGTGCTCGGCCGCCAGGTCGCCCTGAAGGAGCTGCGCACCTTCTCCGACGCCCCGCCCGAACAGGTCGGCGACCTGACGCAGCGCATGCGGCGCGAGGCGCGGGCCGCCGCCCGGGTGCGGCACCCCGGCGTCGTGGCCGTGCACGACATCGCCGAGCACGAGGGCCGGCCCGTCATCGTCATGGAACTGGTCGACGGCCCGTCGCTCGACGACGTGCTGCGCCGGGACGGGCCGCTGCACCCGGCGGAGGCCGCACGCGTCGGAGCCGAGGTGCTCAGGGCACTGGGGGCCGCGCACCGCGCCGGGGTGCTGCACCGCGACGTCAAGCCCGGCAACGTGCTGCTCGAGCGCAGCGGCCGGGTCGTCCTCACGGACTTCGGCATCGCCGCCGTGGAGGACCCCGCCGACGGCGCCACCACCTCGCTCACCGGCACCGGCGACCTCGTCGGCTCCCTCGACTACCTGGCGCCCGAGCGGGCCCGCGGCGAAAAGCCGGGCCCGCCCTCGGACGTGGGGTCGCTCGGCGCGACGTTGTACGCCGCCGTTGAGGGCGCCTCGCCCTTCCGCCGCACCTCGACGTGGTCGACGCTCACCGCGATCGTCGTCGAACCGCTGCCGGAACCGCGCCGTGCCGGACCGCTGGGTCCCGTGCTCGCCCAGTTCCTGCACAAGGACCCCGCACAGCGCCCGGACGCCGACCGGGCTGCCGAGATGCTCGCCGCGGTGGCCGCCGGCGGCGCCGGTGCCGCCGGGGCGGTGGCGGACGCCGGCGTCACCGAGACCATGCAACTGGGCCGGGTGCCGGCGGCCGCAGCACGCCCCGTGCAGCCCGCGGAACGGGACACGGCCGAACAGACGGTGTCGACCCGGGGGAGGGAGGCGGCAGGCCGCAGGCGCCGTGGGCCCGTCGTCGCCGCGGCGGTGGCCGCCGTGCTGCTCGCGGGCGGCGGGGCCGGCTGGGCGCTGGCCTCCGGCGGGGACGACGGCACCCGGACCACGGCGTCGGAGGCGGGCGCAGGCGCGCCCGCTCCGTCGAAGAGCCCCGGGCACAGCGCCGACGCGAAGGAAGGCGCGAGCAGCCCGTCGCCACGGGAGAGTGACACGGCCTCCGCGTCGCCGTCGGCGGCGCCGGCCGAGCACGACGAGGGCGACGAGGCGAAGCCGTCCTCGCACCCGCCGGCGAAGCCCACCGCCCGGCCTTCGCCGACCGATACGAACGGCGGTGGCGGAGGCGTGCCCGGGCCCAGTTGCCACTCGATCGGCGGCGGAAAGTTCAACTGTCAGGTCTGGCGCACGGCAGCCTCCTACCGAGAGCCGGGACGCGACCGGGCGGGTGTGTTGAACGCGGGTACGAACTACTTCTTCTGCCAGGAGAAGTCGACCCAACGAGAGACCTCCGGGCAGTACACCAACGTGTGGTGGGCGAAGACCGACGACGACAGCGGCAACGCGAACGTCTGGGTGAGCGACGTCTACCTCAAGGGCGGTGCCAACGACCAGCCCGTCCCGGGCCTCCCGGTGTGCTGATCAGTCCGGCGGCGGGAGTTCGCCGGAGCCCCGCGCGATGAGCGTGGTCGGCAGCAGCAGGTCCTGCGGGTCGTCGGCGCCCCCGTTCAGCCGGCGGAAGAGCAGGTCCGCCGCGATCCGCCCGAGCCGGGCCGGGCTCTGCGCGACCACCGTGACGGGCGGCGAGAGCAGATCGGCCAGTTCGAAGTCGTCGAAGCCCACCAGGGCGGTCCGCTCCGGGCGGCCGGCCAGTACGCGCACCACCGTGACCGTCACCCGGTTGTTGCCCGTGAACAGGGCGGTGGCCGGCCGTGGCCCGTTCAGCAGCCGCTCGGTGTCCGCCCGGACCCGGGCGGGGTCCGTCGGGCCGAGCGCGATCCAGGACTCGTCCACCTCCAGACCGGCCTCGGCCATGGCCGCCCGGTAGCCGGCCAGCCGCTCCCGGGCGGTGCCGATCTCCGGCCGGTCACCGACGAAGGCGATGCGGCGGTGGCCGTGTGCGATCAGGTGCGCGACGCCCGCGCGGGCGCCGGCCCGGTTGTCGGAGCGGACGACGTCCGCCGCGATGCCGCCCGGCGCGCGGTCGACGAAGACGGTGGCCAGGCCGGCGCCGATCTCCGGCTGCAGATAGCCGTGTTCCGTGCCCGCGGGCACCACCACCAGACCGTCCACCCGCCGCGCGCACAGCGCCAGCACCAGTTCCCGCTCACGGTCCGGGTCCTCGGTGCTCGAGCCGTGCAGCAGGAGCGCACCGTGTGAGCGGGCCGTCTCCTCCACGGCGCGGCTGAGCGGCGCGTAGAAGGGGTCGGCGAGGTCCTCCAGGACCAGCCCGATGCTCGCGGTGCTGCCCTTGCGCAGGGTGCGGGCGCTGTCGTTGCGCCGGAACCCCAGGGCCGTGATCGCCTCCCGGACCCGCCGCTCGGTGTCGGAGGAGACCCCGGCCTCGTCGTTGACCACCCGGGAGACGGTCTTGAGCCCGACGCCCGCCCGGGCCGCCACGTCCTTCATCGTCGGCCGGCCGCCGTAGCGGCGCCCGGCCGGAGGCGCGAGGGGGCGCCAGGTGTCTGCCACGGAACTCAAGGCCTCCGGTTCGGTAGCTCTGCGTGCGGCGCCCATCATCGCCCATGGCAGGCGACGCACCGACTGGACAACGTTGTCATACCTGAGTGACACTGACCAGACCGGCCGGAGAAACGGCCGCCCGCACCCGAACTGTCAGGAACACGCGACCTCCATGGACAGACCACTCGTCGCCGCGCTGGACATCGGCGGAACGAAGATCGCCGGCGCACTGGTCGACGGCGAGGGACGCATCGTCGCGCGCAGCCTGCGCCCCACCCCGTCCGGCGACGCCGACCGGGTGCGCGGCGCTCTCGAGGAGGTGCTCGCCGAACTGGCCGCCGACCCGCGCTGGGACGGGGTGCGTGCGGTCGGAGTCGGCAGCGCCGGCCCCGTGGACGCCGCGCGGGGCACCGTCAGCCCGGTCAACATCCCCGGCTGGCGGGACTTCCCGCTCACCGAGGCGGTGCGGGAGGGCACCGGAGGGCTGCCGGTGACGCTGGTCGGCGACGGGGTGGCGATGACCGCCGCCGAGCACTGGCTGGGAGCCGCGCGCGGCCGCAGGGGCGCGCTGTGCATGGTGGTCTCCACCGGCGTCGGCGGCGGCCTGGTGCTGGACGGCAGGCTGCATCCGGGACCGACCGGGAACGCGGGTCACATCGGCCACATCAGCGTCGACCTGGACGGCGATCCGTGTCCGTGCGGCGGGCGCGGCTGCGTGGAACGGCTGGCCAGCGGTCCGAACATCGCGCGCCGCGCGCTGGAGCGGGGCTGGCGGCCCGGGCCCGACGGCGACACCTCCGCCGCGGCCGTCGCCGCCGCCGCGCAGGCCGGCGACCCGGTCGCCGTCGCCTCCTTCGAGCGCGCCGCGCGCGCCCTGGCCGCCGGCATCGCGGCCACCGCGTCCCTGGTCGAGGTCGAGACGGCGGTGATCGGCGGCGGTGTGGCCCGGGCGGGGGACGTCCTCTTCATGCCGCTCCGCATCGCGCTCAAGGAGTTCGCCACCCTCGACTTCGTCCGCGACCTCGACGTCGTCCCGGCCACGACCGGCACCGACGCCGGCCTGGTGGGCGCCGCAGCCGCGTGCCGTTTCGCGCCGGCGCCCGCCGGGTAGCGGATCCGCCGCACCCGTTTCGTCCGCACCGGCCCGCCTCGGGGCACGCAGGGCGGCTTCGCACGTTTCTTCGGAGGGGGGAAACGGGCAGTGAAACGGGGGCGACGGATGAGGGGGTCTCGTGATCGTCTGGCTGAACGGCGCCCACGGTGCCGGCATGACCGCTGCGGCATCCGAACTCCTGCACGTGCTGCCCGGCAGCACCCTGTTCGACCCGGGCGGTGTCGGCGAAGGGCTGCGCGCCATGCTGCCTCCCGACCGGCTCGGCGCGTCCGGCGACGTGCGTGAACTGACCTCGTGGCGGCGGCTGGTGGCGGACACCGCCGTCGCGCTGCTCGCGGAGGTGCCCGGCCCGCTGGTGACGCCCATGACGCTGCTGCGGCAGGACCACCGCGACGAGATCTTCGGTGCGCTGGCCGCCCGGCGGATACCGGTGTGCCACCTGTTGCTGCACGACGGGGAAACGATCCTCCCCGACCGTGCCTACCAGGCGGCACTGCCCTGGCTGCGCACCGACGCCCACAGCATCGACACCACCGGTCTCTCCCCGCGGCAGACGGCCGAACGCATCGCCGGCGTGCTCGCCGACGAGGCCGCGCCGCTGGACATCGTGCAGACACCCGAGCCCACCGGGGAGACCGTCGCGGCCGGCGTGCTGCTCTTCGACGAGGACGACCGGGTCCTGCTGGTGGACCCGACCTACAAGCCCGGCTGGGAGTTCCCCGGAGGCGTCGTCGAAGCCGGCGAGGCGCCGGCCCGGGCCGGAGTCCGGGAGGTCGCCGAGGAACTCGGCCTCGAACTCGCCGAGGTGCCGCGCCTGCTGGTCGTCGACTGGGAGCCGCCGGTGCCGCCCGGCTTCGGCGGCCTGCGCCTGCTCTTCGACGGCGGCCGGCTGCAGCGGGGACGGGCGGCGGACCTGCTGCTGCCCGCCGCGGAGCTGCGCGGCTGGTCCTTCGCCGACGAGGCCGAGGCCGAACGGATGCTGCCGCCCGTGCGGTTCCGGCGGCTGCGCTGGGCGCTGCGCGCGCGAGCACGCGGCGCCGTGCTCAACCTGGAGGCCGGCAGCCCCGTCGGCGGCTGAGGGATGACGACTGAGGGGCGGCGCCCGTCAGTTCCCGGCACCCGCGGCGTACTTGCCGAGGAACAGCGCCTCGGCCAGCGCCATCGACTCCAGTTCCTGCGGGGAGACGCTTTCGTTGACCGCGTGGATCTGCGCCTCCGGCTCGCTCAGGCCGATCAGCAGGATCTCGGCCTTCGGGTAGAGCGCGGCCAGCGTGTTGCACAGCGGGATGGAGCCGCCCTGTCCTGCGGTCGCCATCTTCGTGCCGTCGTAGGCCTCGCTCAGCGCGTCGGCCATCGCCGCGTAGGCGGGGCTGGAGGTGTCTGCGCGGAAGGGCTGGCCCTCGCCGACCTGCTCGGCGGAGACCCGGGCTCCCCACGGCGTGTGCCGCTTCAGGTGCGCCAGCAGCGCCTCGGTCGCCCGGGCCGCTTCGACGCCCGGCGGCACCCGCAGGCTGATCAGCGCCCGCGCGCTCGCCTGCACGGACGGCGTCGCGCCGACCACCGGCGGGCAGTCGATGCCCAGAACGGTGACCGCCGGGCGGGCCCAGATCCGGTCGGCGACCGTGCCGGATCCGGTCAGCTCCACGCCGTCGAGCACCTTGGCGTCCCGCCGGAAGTCCACCTCGGGGTACTGCAGTCCGTCCCAGTCGGCGTCCGCCGACAGGCCGTCGACGACGGTGGAGCCGTCCTCGGCGCGCAGCGAGTCCAGCGTCCGGATCAGCGCGGCCAGGGCGTCGGGCGCGGCGCCGCCGAACTGGCCGGAGTGCAGGTTCCCCTGCAGGGTGTCCACCTGGATGCGGACCATGGTCATGCCGCGCAGCGTCGCGGTGACCGTCGGCAGGCCCACGCGGAAGTTGCCGGTGTCGCCGATGACCACGGTGTCGGCCGCGAGCAGCCCGGGGTGCGCCTCGGCGTACCGCTCCAGGCCGCCCGTGCCCTGCTCCTCGGAGCCCTCGACGATCATCTTGACGTTCACCGGCACGCCGCCGTTGGACCGCAGGGCCCGCAGTGCGAGCAGGTGCATCAGCAGGCCGCCCTTGCAGTCGGCGCTGCCGCGGCCGTACCAGCGGCCGTCCCGCTCGGTCAGGGTGAAGGGCGGGGAGTTCCACGCGGCCTCGTCCAGCGGCGGCTGCACGTCGTAGTGGGCGTAGAGCAGCACGGTCGGCGCGTCCTGCGGGCCGGGCAGGAACCCGTAGACCGACTGGGTGCCGTCCGGGGTGTCCAGCACCTCGACGTCCTGGAACCCGTCGGTGCGCAGCGCGTCCGCCACCCAGGCGGCCGCGGCCTCGCACTCGCTGCGCGGGAACTGGTCCGGGTCGGCCACCGACCGGAAGGCCACCAGTTCCGCCAGCTCCTTCTTCGCACCGGGCATGAGCGAGGCGACGGTGGCAGCCAGCGGACTCTGGGACATGAAAGACGCTCCTTGTGGGGGCGAGACGGGACACGTGAGGGTCGCGTGCCTGTGCGGTATGTGCCGGTGGGGCTTGCACTCGATACTCCCACAACCCCTGCGGGCGCCCGTGCGCCGTAGGATGCGGACGGCCTTGGCAGCACATGATCGAGTGGGAGCAGAGCACAATCGTGAGCAGCGAGAACGCAGGCGGTCAGCCGGTGCCGGACACCGAGGTGTGGGACGTGGTGGTGGTCGGTGCGGGGCCCGCCGGCGCGTCGGCGGCGTACGCGGCGGCGGTCGCCGGCCGGCGTGTGCTGCTGCTGGAGAAGGCCACCCTGCCCCGGTACAAGACGTGTGGCGGCGGCATCATCGGCCCGTCGCGGGACGCGTTGCCGCCCGGCTTCGAACTGCCGCTGAGCGACCGGGTGCACGCGGTCACGTTCTCGCTGGACGGCCGGTTCTCCCGCACGCGGCGGTCGCGGCGGATGCTCTTCGGACTGGTCAACCGGCCGGAGTTCGACCACGCGCTGGTCGAGTCCGCCGTCCAGGCCGGGGCCCGGGTGCGCACCGGGGTGACCGTCTCCCGCGTCGAGCAGCACGGCCCGGCGGTACCCGACCGGCGCACGGTCGCCGTGGTGCTCTCCGGCGAGGAGCAGCCGGTGCTGGCGCGTGCCGTGGTGGGTGCGGACGGCAGCGCCGGCCGCATAGGGGCGCACGTGGGCGTGAAGGTGGATCAGGTCGACCTCGGGCTGGAGGCGGAGATCCCCGTCCCTCAGAGCGTCGCCGAGGACTGGGCGGGCCGCGTGCTGATCGACTGGGGGCCGCTGCCCGGCAGTTACGGATGGGTCTTCCCCAAGGGCGACACGCTGACGGTCGGTGTCATCTCCGCCCGCGGGGAAGGGGCCGCCACCAAGCGCTACCTCGACGACTTCACCGCCCGGCTGGGCCTGTCGGGCTTCGAACCGCGCATCTCCTCCGGGCACCTCACCCGCTGCCGTGCGGAGGACTCCCCGCTCTCCCGCGGCCGGGTGCTGGTGTGCGGCGATGCAGCCGGCCTGCTGGAACCGTGGACCCGCGAGGGCATCTCCTACGCGCTGCGCTCGGGCCGGCTGGCGGGCGAGTGGGCGGTGCGGGTGGCCGAGGCGCACGACGCGGTCGACGCCCGCCGGCAGGCGCTCAACTACACCTTCGCCGTCAAGGCCGGGCTGGGTGTGGAGATGAACGTGGGCCGCCGCATGATGTCCGTCTTCTCCCGGCGCCCCCGGCTGCTGCACGCGGCGCTCACCGGCTTCCGTCCCGCGTGGCACGTGTTCGCGGAGATCACCCGCGGCCAGACCACGCTGGCCGAACTGGTCCGCACCAGCAACCTGGCCCGCCGTTCGCTGAACATCCTCGACCGCCCTAGCCGGTGAACTCGACGCGGAAGACGGGGAAGCGGCCGGCCACGGCCCGCCACTGGGCGTCGGTCGCGTCGCGGCTGACGCCCGCCTGCCGGAAGTAGCCGTCGACCTGCGAGCTCCACCGTTCCCGGTAGGCCCGCAGGATCTCCGGCTTGTCGGCGTCCGGCATCTCGACGGCGGTGAAGGCGCGCGTGGTGCGGCCCCGGCGCAGCGTCCCGCCGCCGGCGGCCCGCATGTTGCGGGTCCACTGGACGTGGCCGCGCGGCGCGACGAGGTAGGTGTCCGGTCCGAGCTGCAGCGGGTTGACCGGCGCCTGCCGCCACTCGCCGCTCGTGCGGCCCCGCACGGACAGGATGCGGGCGCCCTGGACGTCCATGCCGCGCCGGGACAGCCACATGACGGCGGCGTTGAGGTATCGGGTGCTGCGGCCGGGCGTCTTCACGTACTCCGACATGCGATCCTCCTGTGGGTCCACGATGAGAGCAGCGCTCTCGCTTGAGATCAGTGTTGCACTCGCTGAGCGGATGAACAAGAGCAGTGCTCTCATCGTGGTCCGCCGATCCGCTGCTCTGGCAGACTGGCGTCATGAACGCGATCAGGGGCGCCAGGGAACGGGCACGCAGCGAGATCACCGCCGAGATCAAGGAGGCCGCCCGGCGGCAGCTCGCCGAGCAGGGCGCCGCCCGCCTCTCGCTGCGAGCCGTCGCCCGCGAGCTGGGAATGGTCTCCTCTGCCGTCTACCGGTACTTCCCCAGCCGGGACGAACTGCTGACCGCCCTGATCATCGACGCCTACGACGCGCTCGGCGACAGCGCGGAGCGCGCCTCCGCCGGCGCCGACCGCGACGGCCCGCTCGCCCGCTGGCTGGCCGTCTGCCGCGGGGTGCGCGGCTGGGCGCTGGAACACCCGCACGAGTACGCGCTGCTGTACGGCACGCCCGTTCCCGGTTACGCCGCCCCGCAGGACACCACCGGCCCCGCGTCGCGGGTCGCCCTGGCATTGGCCCGCATCCTCGCGGACACGTTCGCGGCCGGCGCGCTGGCCCCGCCCACGGACACGCCCGCCGCGCCGCCCATCGTGCTGCGGGACGCCGAAGCGCTCACGGAGCTCCTCGGCCTGCCGCTGCCCGCCCCCGTGACGACCGCCCTGGTGGCCGCGTGGGCGGAACTGTTCGGACTGGTGGGATTCGAGCTCTTCGGCCAGTTCCACGGCGTCGTGAACGCGCGGCCGGAGTTCTTCGACCACGCCGTCCTCCGCCTCGCCCACAGCGCCGGGCTGCGTCCCGCAGTACTCCCCACGGAGTAGTGCACGGCACCGCTGTCGGCCGACGCGCCGGCCGGGCCGCGCGGGCTAACGTGAGCCCATGAAACCGGCAGGCACCCGGCTGCCCTGGGCGTCCTCACTCGGCGTGGCGGTCGTCCAGGTGATCGGCACCCACTTCGCAGCGCAGCACCAGGCCCCGCACCGGGCGCCGCTGGATGCGTACGCGACCGTGCTGCTGCTCGTCGGGCCCGGGTTGCTGCTGCTGCGGCACCGGTATCCGCGGTCGGTCGCCTTCGGCACCGCGGCGGCCGCCGCGCTCTACCTCGGCGCGGGCTACCCCTACGGCCCGGTCTTCGTCAGCGTCGCCGTGGGCTGCTTCGCCGCTCTGGTCGCCGGCCGCCGCTGGGCCGCCTGGGGAGCCGTCGGCATGCTGTGGGCCGCCCACCTGGTCATCGGCCACTGGCTCTATCGTTGGCTGCCGCCCGCCGGCGACCAGGCCACCGACTGGGCCGCGGAGTTCGGCGTCGCGGCCTGGGCCGCCGCGGTCCTGTCGATCGCGGAACTGGTGCGCCTGCGCCGGGAGCAGTGGGCGCGGCGGCGGGCCGAGCAGGAGGAGGCCCGGCGCCGCAGGGCCGACGAGGAACGGCTGCGCATCGCCCGCGAACTGCACGACGTCCTCGCCCACAGCATTTCCGTGATCAACGTGCAGGCCGGCGTCGGCCTCGCCCTGCTGGACTCCGACCCCGAGCAGGCCCGCGCCGCACTGACCACCATCCGGACCGCCGGCAAGGAGGCGCTGGGCGAGGTCCGGCACGTCCTGGACGCGCTCCGTGCCCCCGGCGGCGATGCGCCGCGCGCCCCCGCGCCCGGCCTGGACCGGCTCCCGGAACTGACCGCACAGGCCGAGGCCGCCGGGCTCACCGTGACCGTCCGCACCACCGGAGCGGCCACGCCGCTGCCGCCCGGCGTGGACCTGGCAGCGTTTCGCATCGTGCAGGAGGCGCTCACCAACGTCGTCCGGCACTCCGGATCCCGTACCGCCCGGGTGCGGCTCGGCTACGCTGCTCGAGAGCTGACCGTGCAGGTCGACGACGACGGTCCGGCACGGGAGAACGGGCCCCCTTCCGGCGGCAACGGCCTGGCCGGCATGCGGGAGAGGGCCGCCGCGCTCGGCGGCACGCTCGAGGCCGGCCCGCGGGACGGAGACGGCTTCCGGGTGTGTGCCCGGCTGCCGCTCGGCGGCCCGTCCGGCAGCGCGGACACGGACTGGGCAGAGGGCGACCGGAACGGGAGGCCACAGTGATCCGGGTACTGCTCGCGGACGACCAGTCGCTCGTACGCGCGGGCTTCCGTGCCCTGCTCGACGCGCAGTCGGACGTCGAGGTGGCAGGCGAGGCCGCCGACGGCGCCGAAGCCGTCCGGCTGGTCGGTCAACTGCGGCCCGACCTGGTGCTGATGGACATCCGGATGCCGGTCCTGGACGGGCTGCAGGCGACCCGGCAGATCACCGGCGACCCCGAACTGCAGCAGGTCAAAGTGGTCATGCTGACCACCTTCGAACTCGACGAGTACGTCTTCGAGGCCATCCGCTGCGGCGCCTCCGGATTCCTGGTCAAGGACACCGAGCCGGACGAACTCCTCCGCGCGGTCACCGCCGTCGTGGAAGGCGACGCGCTGCTGTCGCCCGGCGTCACGCGCCGGCTGATCGCCGAGTTCGCCGCCCGCTCCAAGGAGCCGGCGGCCGCTGCGGAGCTGGAGCGGCTGACCGAGCGGGAACGGGAGGTGATGACCCTGGTCGGCATCGGGCTCACCAACGAGGAGATCGCCCGGCGGCTCGTGGTCTCACCGCTCACCGCCAAGACACACGTCAGCCGCACCATGGTCAAGCTCGGCGCCCGGGACCGGGCGCAACTGGTCGTCCTGGCTTACGAGTCCGGCCTGGTGCGCCCCGGCTGGCTCGGCTGACGGCGCCGGCGGCGCACCAGCACCCACAGCACCCGGCCGACGAAGGCGACCGAGCCCCACCACTGCCCCTGCCGGAACCATTCGGCCGATCCGTCGCCGAAGAGCGCCGGCCCGGCCAGCAGGAAGAACACCGCAGCCGCCAGCAGCGCGGCGCTGAACAGCGCGAAGGCGATCTCCACGGTCACCGCGTCGCGTTCGGCCTGCGGCCGGGGGCCGCGCCGCCGCTCGGACACGGTCCGCTGTTCGTCGTTCATCTGCTCATCCTCCCACCGTTCGCCGGGCATGCGACAGCCGTTCAGACGATCGCCGAGGTCTCCCGCCACAGCTCCGCCAGCGCCGCGTCCCCCTCGATGACCAGCCCGTCGCCGTAGTGCAGGCGGTTCCACAGCGTCAGATAGAGGGTGCCTGCAGGCCCGCTGACCGTGCAGTCCGGCGCCTCGGGCTCCTCCCGCAGCAGCCGGGGCGGCTCGTCGCCGAGCAGGAGCGTCCACTGCCGCTGTGCGCCGTCCGTCGCCCGCAGGCACAGCGTGCGGGGCCGGGGGCTGCGCACCCGGCTGCGTTCGCGCGCGTGGAAGCCGGTCAGCAGTTCGTCGACGCCGTCGGCCGCGAACGTCTCGCTGACCGGCGTGAGTTCCCGCCCGGCGGCGAGTTCGGCGTCGACCCTGTGCACGGCCGTCTCGTGCGCCTGCCGCCGCGCCCAGAAGGCGCGCGGCGAGGGAGAGCCGCGCAGGAACGTCCAGCACCGTACGTCGTCGCCCGCCGCGCGCAGCGACTCAACCAGTTCCGCCAGGCCCGAGCGGTACCAGTCCGGCAGGTCCTCGTCCTCGGCCTTCTCGCCGCCGATGGGCACCGGGGAACTCCGCTCGTCGCGCACGTACCCGCTCGCCCACCGGTGCACGTTGGAGGTGTGCAGCAGCAGGTCACGCACCTGCCACTGCGGACAGGTCGGCACATCGGCGTCCAGTCCGGCGTCCTCCGCGGCGGCGAGCAGGGCCGCGCCCTCACGTTCGAGCGCGTCGATCGAAGCGGTGGTGTCCATGGGGGCGATTGTGTCAGCCGGTACCGACAACCGGGCCGCTACACCGACCGGCGGATCGTGTAGGCGACGCCCGCCGCGGTGGCGGCCAGCAGCGCGACGGTGGTGAGTGCCACCGTGAGGGAGAGCCAGTCCGCCAGGAACCCGATGGCCACCGGCCCGAGCAGCATGCCGCCGTAGCCGAGCGTGGAGGCGGCGGCCACGCCGTCCGGTCCGGCCAGCGCCCCGGCACGTCCGATGGCGACGGGGAAGATGTTGGCCAGCCCCAGCCCGGTCACCGCGAATCCGGCCAGCGCAAGCCAGACGGTCGGCGCCAGCGCGCCCAGCAGCATGCCGCAGGCCGCCGTCAGCCCGCCGGCGACAAGGGCGCGGGCCGGGCCCAGCCGCTCCAGCACCGCGGTACCGGACAGCCGCCCGGCGGCCATGGCCAGGGCGAAGACGGAGTATCCGGCGGCGGCGACGCCGGGAGAGGCACTCAGATCGGCCGTCAGATGCAGCGCGCTCCAGTCCGCCAGCGCTCCCTCGCCGTAGGCGGTGCACAGCGCCACCAGGCCCAGCACGGCCACCAGCCCCCGGTGGCGTCCGGCGGGTCCCGGCTGCCGGACGCCGTCCGCGTCGTCCACGCCCTCACCGTCGGCCCGGCCGGGGCGCGGCACCGGCTGCGCGAGCAGCGCGCGTCCCGCCACGGCCGTGACCGCCAGCCCGGCCAGCGCGAGCAGCCCAAGGTGGCTGAGTGCGCTCAGCCGGCCTGCGAGCAGCCCGCCGAGCCCGGCGCCCAGCATGCCGCCGATGCTGAAAGCCGCGTGGAATCCCGGCATGACGGGCCGCCGCAGCGCGGCCACCAGATCCACCGCGGCACTGTTCATGGCCACGTTGATCGCGCCGTACGCGGCGCCGAAGACCAGCAGCACCAGCCCGAGCGCCAGGGCCGAATGGGTGAGTGGAGGCAGGGCGACGCCGACGGACACCAGCGTGGCCGACGCGACGGTGACGCGGTGGGCGCCGAAGCGCGAACACAGCCGGCCGGAGAGCATCATGGTGGCCACGCCGCCCGCCGACACGCCCAGCAGGGCCAGCCCGAGCGCACTGGCGGAGGCTCCGGTCTGTTCCTTGACGGCGGGGATGCGGACGACCCAGCCGGCGAACAGGAAGCCGTCCAGGGCGAAGAAGACGGTCAGGGTGATGCGCAGGCGGACCAGCGAGCGCAGCGGAGCCGGTGTGTCCCCGGCGGGCGAGCGGCCGGCGACCCGGTCGGCGGAGGGGAGAGAGGTCCGCAGTTTGTTTATGAGCGGCACAAAGCCAGAATAGGGGGGTGACCCACACGCGTACAACCAGGTTGGAGAGGGGCCGCGGCGCCCTGGGCCCCGCGCTGGAGCTCGTGCACACCGGACGCGCGCCCACCAGGGCTGTGCTGACGGCCGAGTTGGGCGTCACCCGCGCCACGGCCGGCGCCGTCGCCGGCGAGCTCGAGGCACTGGGGCTGATCACCGTCGACTCGCGCCCCGGCGCCGCGGTCGGCTCCCAGGGACGGCCCTCGCACCGGCTCGCCGTCGACCCGGACGGCCCGGTCGTGCTGGCCGCCCAGGTGCACGCGGACGGCTTCCGGGCCGCCCTCGTCGGCCTCGGCGGCCGGATCGTGGCCACCGCACCCGGGCGCACGTCCCCCGACGACGGACCCGAGGAGGTACTGGCCCAGGTCGTGACCGCCGGCGCCGCGCTGCTGCGCGAGACCGGACGGCGGTGCGCCGGCGCCGGACTCGCGGTGCCCTCGGCCGTCGCCGAGCCGGAGGGGACGGCGCTCAACCCGCTGCACCTGTCCTGGCACGCCGGCGCCCCGGTCCGCGACCTGTTCGGCCGGGCACTGGCGGACGCCGGCGTGCACGGGCCCGCGCCGCAGGAGCCCGTGCAGGCGTGCGCCGCCAACGACGTGAACCTCGCGGCGCTCGCCGAACACCGGCACGGCGCCGGACGCGGGGCCCAGCACCTGCTGGTCGTCGGCACCGGCCACCGCGGGGTCGGCGGCGCCCTCGTCCTCGACGGGCGGCTGCACACCGGCAGCTCCGGACTGGCACTCGAGGTCGGCCACCTCACCGTCGATCCGAACGGCCGGCCCTGCCACTGCGGAAGCCGCGGCTGCCTGGACCGCGAGACCGATCCGCTGGCCTTCCTGGAGGCGGCCGGACGGGAACCTGGGCCCGAGGTGTCCCTGGTGGAGCAGGCCGGCGAACTCATCCGAACGGAGTACGCCGCCGACCCGCGGGTCCGGCAGGCCGTGGACCGGCTCATCGACCGGCTCGGCCTCGGGCTGGCCGGGCTGGTCAACATCCTCAACCCCGACCGCATCGTGCTCGGCGGCCTGCACCGTCACCTGCTCGAAGCGGACGGCGAACGGCTGCGCTCCGTCGTCGCCGACCGGAGCCTTTGGGGGCGCAGCGGCCAGGTGCCCGTGCTGGCCTGCTCACTGGCGCACAACAGCCTCGTCGGCGCCGCGGAGATGGCCTGGCAGCCGGTCCTCGACGATCCGCTGGGCACACTCGGCTGACCGCCGGGAGCAGGCCACGCGGGCCGGCTGCTCCCGGCGCGGTAGCCCACGAGCCCCCCGCCGTACGACGCGCAGCGGGGTGCGCGGACGGCAGCCTCGGAGGTGAGTCGGACACCACACCGAGGAGTTGAAGCGACATGGAGACACTCGCCGACTGGGGCGGGCACGGACCCGGCCCCTGGATTCTGCTGATGCCCCTGCTCTGGGCGTTCGCCGTCGCCGCGGTCGTCCTGGTACTGCGGCGCACCCGCCACGCGTTCTGCCGCCACGGCGGCCACGGCGGCCCTGGTGGCAGCGGCGGCCGCGGCCCGGGTTCGGCGGCCGAGACGCTGGCCCGCCGTTTCGCGCAGGGGGAGATCGACGAGGACGAGTACTGGAACAGGCTCTCCGTCCTCAACGAGACCCGCAAGGACGCGCCCTGACGAGGGCCCGCTACGCGGGGGAGGGATGCGCGAGGCGGATCGCGCGGGAGACGGGAGGCACCCGCTCCGGCGCCGCGGCGGCCGTGGCCGGGTCGCCGCCGGTGCCGGCGACGGCCTCGGCGGTCTCGCCGGCCGGCAGGCCGGCCGCGGCCTGCTCCGTCCGTGCCTCGGGCGCCGGCACGGGCAGCGGGAGGGCGAACCACACCGTCTTCCCCGATCCGTCGTCGTGCCCCTCCATGCCCCAGCTGTCACTGACCGCGGCGACCAGGGCCAGACCCCGGCCGCTCGTGGTCAGCGCGCCGGTCGTCTCGGTCTCCCGCAGCCTGGGCAGGTTCGGATCGCGGTCCCGCACGGAGACGGTCAGCCGGGCCGGCTGCAGCACGATCTCCACGGTGCAGCGCTTGTCCGGCCCGGCATGCCGGTGCACGTTGGCCAGCAGCTCGGTCACACCGAGCGCGGCGCGGTCGATCAGCGGATCGAGGCGCCAGTACCTGAGCTGGGCGGAGACGATCCTGCGGACCTGCGCGATGCGTGAGGGCATCGCCTGGAACTCCACCGAGCAGTACCGGTCGGGGCCGGCGGGACGACTCATCACAGCTGCGACTCCCTGGGAAACGGCCGCGAAGGCGGGGAACGGATCGCATGTGACGTAAGCCACGTCACCCAGGGTGCGGTGGTG
>DASSBO010000048.1:0-6784 GCA_035698655.1 Streptomyces sp. | reverse complement strand
GGTGTGGCGGGGGCGGTGGCGATGATCTGAGAGACTGGGGGAGTTATGCCTGCACCCGGAGAGCTCCAGTTCGTCGCGCCGCGCGGTAAGAAGAAGCCGCCGCGGCATCTCGCTGATCTCGCGCCCGCCGAGCGCCGGGAGGCGGTCGCCGCGCTGGGGGAGAAGCCTTTCCGCGCAAAGCAGCTCTCGCAGCACTACTTCGCGCGCTACGCCCACGACCCCGCGCAGTGGACGGACATCCCCGCCGCCGCGCGCGAGCGGCTGGCCGGCGAGCTGCTGCCGGAGCTGATGAGCGTCGTGCGGCACATCAGCTGTGACGACGACACCACCCGCAAGACGCTGTGGCGGCTGCACGACGGGACGCTGGTCGAGTCCGTGCTGATGCGGTATCCCGACCGGGTCACCATGTGCGTCAGCTCGCAGGCCGGCTGCGGCATGAACTGCCCGTTCTGCGCCACCGGACAGGCCGGCCTGGACCGGAACCTGTCGACGGCCGAGATCGTGCACCAGATCGTCGACGGCATGCGCGCCCTGCGCGACGGCGAGGTCCCAGGGGGTACCTCCCAGGCCGGAGGCTCTGGGGGCGGGCCGGCCAGGCTGTCGAACATCGTCTTCATGGGCATGGGTGAGCCGCTCGCCAACTACAACCGGGTCATCGGCGCGATCCGCCGGCTGACCGATCCGGAGCCGGACGGCGTCGGGCTCTCGCAGCGCGGCATCACCGTCTCCACCGTCGGACTGGTCCCGGCCATCCACCGGCTCGCCGACGAGGACCTGTCCTGCCGGCTGGCCGTCTCGCTGCACGCGCCCGACGACGAGCTGCGCGACACCCTCGTCCCGGTGAACACCCGCTGGAAGGTGCGCGAGGTCCTGGACGCCGCCTGGGAGTACGCGGCCCGCTCCGGCCGCCGCGTCTCCATCGAGTACGCCCTCATCAGGGACATCAACGACCAGGCGTGGCGGGCCGACCTGCTCGGACGGCTGCTCAAGGGCAAGCGCGCGCACGTCAACCTCATCCCGCTGAACCCGACGCCGGGCTCGAAGTGGACGGCGTCCCGGCCGGAGGACGAGCGGGAGTTCGTGCGGACGCTGGCCTCGCACGGGGTGCCCGTCACGGTCCGCGACACCCGGGGCCAGGAGATCGACGGCGCCTGCGGGCAGCTCGCCGCCGCCGAGCGCTGATACCCTCGGGGACGCACAGTCGTACACACATCTGAATCGACAGGGGAGCGCGTACAGCGCTGAGAGTGCGGCGCCGCGGGCCGGAGAACCCGGCGGCAGGCCGCAGACCCTCGAACCTGATCCGGTTAGCACCGGCGTAGGGAGTCCGCATCTCGTGAACCGTTCGTTCCGCCGTGCCCTGGGCACCGCCGTCATCGGCACGCTCGCCGCCTCGACCCTCGCCGCCTGCGGCTCGGGCGGCGGCGGGAAGTCCGACGAGTCCTCGGACAAGACCGTCACCCTCGTCACCCACGACTCCTTCGCCGCCTCCAAGGACGTCCTCAAGGAGTTCACCGAGCGCACCGGCTACAAGGTGAAGGTGCTGGCTGGCGGCGACGCCGGATCGGCCGTCAACCAGGCCGTCCTCAACGCGGGCAACCCGCAGGGCGACGTCTTCTTCGGCGTCGACAACACCCTGCTTTCCCGCGCCCTGAAGGCCGGTATCTTCACGCCGTACACGGCGAAGGACCTCGACAAGATCCCCGAGCGCTATCAGCTCGACAAGGACAAGCACCGGGTCACGCCCGTCGACACCGGCCAGATCTGCGTCAACTACGACCGGGCGTACTTCGAGAAGAAGCACCTGAAGCCGCCGCAGACCTTCGACGACCTCGTCAAGCCGCAGTACAAGAACCTGCTGGTGACGGAGAACGCCGCCACGTCCTCGCCCGGGCTCGGCTTCCTGCTCGCCAGCATTCAGTCGCAGGGCAAGGACTGGCAGCAGTACTGGAAGAAGCTGAAGGCCAACGGCGTCAAGGTCGACGACGGCTGGGAGCAGGCGTACAACGACGACTTCAGCGGGTCGGCGGCCGGCCGCGGCAAGGGCGACCGCCCGCTGGTGGTCTCCTACGCCTCCAGCCCGCCGGCCGAGGTGCTCGGCAAGAAGCCGCTGCCGGACCAGGCGCCCACCGGCGTCGCCGAGGGAACCTGCTTCGAGCAGACCGAGTTCGCCGGCCTGCTCAAGGGCGCAAAGAACCCCGAGGGCGGCAAGGCGCTGCTGGACTTCCTGATCAGCAAGACGTTTCAGGAGGACGTCCCGCTGCAGATGTTCGTCAGCCCGGTCCGCGAAGGCGCCGACGTGCCGGAGGTCTTCTCCCGCTACGGCGCGGACGTCGAGGACCCCCTCACCATGGCGCCGCAGAAGATCGATAAGAACCGGGAGCAGTGGGTGAAGTCGTGGACCTCACTCGTGCTCAGGTGACACCGCAGGACCGGACCGCGCGGCGCGCCACGGCGCTGCGCGTCGGCCTGATGACGGTGCCGCTCGGCTTCTTCGCGCTGTTCTTCGGCTACCCGGTCGCGGCGATCGTCGCCCGCGGCCTGCGCCCTGCAGGGCACTGGGATTTCGGAGGCGTCCTCGACGTCGTGACCGACCCGTCCACCCTGCACGTGCTGTGGTTCACCTGCTGGCAGGCCGCCGCCTCCACCGCGCTCACCCTGCTGCTGGCCCTCCCCGGCGCATACGTCTTCGCACGGCTGGACTTCCCCGGCAAGAAGGTGCTGCGCGCGGTCGTCACCGTGCCGTTCGTGCTGCCGACGGTCGTCGCCGGCTCCGCCTTCCTGGCGCTGCTCGGCCGCGGCGGCCTGCTCGACGAACTGTGGGGCGTCCGGCTGGACACCAGCGTGTGGGCCATCCTGCTCGCGCACGTCTTCTTCAACTACGCCGTGGTCGTCCGCACCGTGGGCGGTCTGTGGTCGCAGCTGGACCCGCGTCAGGAGGACGCCGCACGGGTGCTCGGCGCGAGCCGCGCCGCCGCCTGGCGCCGCGTCACCCTGCCGGCGCTGACTCCGGCGGTGGCCGCGGCCGCCCTGATGGTCTTCCTGTTCACCTTCACCTCCTTCGGCGTCATCCAGATCCTCGGCGGCCCCCGCTTCGCCACCCTGGAGGTGCTGATCTACCGGGAGACGGCCGCCCTGCTCGACCTGCCCACCGCGGCCGTCCTCACCATGCTGCAGTTCGTCGCCGTCGCAGCGATGCTGGCCGTGCACGCGCGCACGGTGCGCCGCCGCGAGACCGCGCTCGGCCTGGTCGACCCGCGCGGCACGGCCCGCCGCCCGCGCGGCCGCGGGCAGTGGACGCTGCTCGGCTTCGTGCTGGCCGTCATCGCGCTGCTGCTGCTCACCCCGCTCGCCGTGCTCGTCGAACGGTCCCTGCACAGCAGCCGGTACGGATACGGCTTCACCTTCTACCGCGCCCTGTGGACGCAGGACTCGGGCAGCGCCTTCGCCGTCCTCCCCGGCACCGCCATCGGCACCTCGCTGCTGTACGCCGCCATCGCCACCGGCGTCGCCCTCCTCGTCGGCGGACTGGCCGCCGCGGCGCTCACCCGCAGAGCGGGCCGGCTGGTACGCGGATTCGACGCGCTGCTGATGCTGCCGCTGGGCACCTCGGCGGTCACGGTCGGCTTCGGTTTCCTGATCGCGCTGGACGAGCCGCCGCTGGACCTGCGTTCGTCCCCGCTGCTCGTGCCGCTCGCACAGGCGCTGGTCGGCGTGCCGTTCGTGGTGCGCACGATGCTGCCCGTGCTGCGGGCCGTGAACCACCGGCTGCGCGAGGCGGCGGCCGTGCTGGGCGCCTCCCCGCTGCGCGCCTGGCGCGAGGTGGACCTGCCGATGGTGCGCCGCGCGCTGCTGGTGGCCGCCGGCTTCGCCTTCGCCGTCTCCCTCGGGGAGTTCGGCGCGACCGTCTTCATCGCCCGCGCCGACAACCCGACCCTTCCGGTCGCCGTCGCCCGGCTGCTGGGGCGTGCCGGTGAGCTCAACTACGGGCAGGCGATGGCGCTGAGCACCATCCTCATGGTGGTCTGCGCCGCCACCCTGCTCGCCCTCGAAAGTGTCCGCACCGACCGGTCGGGAGAGTTCTAGATGCTGCGCACGGAAGGCGTCACCGTCCGCTTCGGACAGCGGGTGGCTCTGGATGCGGTGGACGTGGAGGTCGGCGACGGGGAGACCGTGTGCGTCCTCGGGCCCAGCGGCAGCGGCAAGTCGACGCTGCTGCGCGTCGTCGCCGGGCTGCAGTCGCCTCACGCGGGCCGCGTGCTGCTCTCGGGCCGGGACCAGGCCGGGGTGCCGGCCCACCGGCGGGGCCTCGGCCTGATGTTCCAGGACCACCAGCTCTTCCCGCAGCGAGACGTGGGCGGCAACGTGGCCTTCGGGCTGCGGATGCACCGGACCGGCCGGCAGGAGACGCGGCGGCGGGTCGCCGAACTGCTCGACGTCGTGGGGCTGCCCGGCGCCGAACGACGGGCCGTCGCCGCGCTGTCGGGCGGCGAGCAGCAGCGGGTCGCCCTCGCACGTGCGCTGGCGCCCAGCCCCCGGCTGCTCATGCTGGACGAGCCGCTCGGCCAGCTCGACCGCGGCCTGCGCGAACGGCTCACCGTCGAACTCCGGCGCATCTTCCGGTCGCTGGGCACCAGCGTGCTGGCCGTCACCCACGACCAGGGCGAGGCGTTCGCGCTCGCCGACCGGGTCGTCGTCATGCGGGAGGGCCGCGTTGCCCAGTGCGGCACGCCGGTGGAGGTGTGGCGCCGGCCGGCGTCGGAGTTCGTCGCGCGCTTCCTCGGCTTCGACAACATCGTCCCCGCACACGTGCGGGGCGGGGCCGCCGAGACGCCGTGGGGGCAGCTCAAGGTGGCCGAGGGCTCGCCCGAAGGGCCCTGCACGCTGCTGGTGCGTCCCGGCGGCGTGCGGCTGACCGCTCCCGAGGACGGCCTGCCGTGCACGGTGACCGGGCGCACCTTCCGCGGCGGGGTCGCCTCGGCCGTCTCCGTCCTCCTCCGGCCCGACGACGCACCGCGCCTGGAGGCAGGCTGCCCGCTCGCCTACGCGCCGGAGGTCGACGAGAGGGTGGGCGTCGCCTTCGACCCGGACGAGGTCGTGGTGCTGCCCAGCGGCTCGTAACGCTCCAGCCGCTTGATCATCCGGCGCAGCAGGAGCAGCGGGATCACACCGAAGACCCCGAAGGACATGTCGATCAGCTGCCAGAAGAACGGGATGCCGCGGACCGTTCCGCAGATCAGCGCCAGCGGGATGATGCCGGCACAGGCGATGACGCCGAAGTCGATCACCCAGACGTTGCGGACCGGATCCCGGTAAGGGCCGTAGAACGCCACCGCGATCACCAGGTGGGCGAACGCCAGCCAGTCCGTGCCGTAGAGGATGAACGGGTAGCGCGCGTCGGTGTTCTCCAGCCCCTCCTGGACCCGGTTCAGCCACTCCGCCAACGCAGGGAGGTGTTCCGGGACAGGCGAGCCTGCCGCGAACAGCACGTCGTGCAGCACGTGGATCTCGGAGACGAGCGGAAACGCCGTCACCCCGCTGAGCACGAGCCCGATGACGAAGATGACCAGCCAGGCACGGATGCGCCGTTTCAGGGCGCGGACCTCGTCCATGTCCCGAGCGTACGCCCGGTGTTCACGCCTCCGAGAGCCGGGCCAGCGCCTGCGGGACGTCCTCGACCGAGTCGACGAGGGCGATGCGGGAGGCCATGGTCCGGCCGTCGGCCAGCGACTGCAGCAGCGGCCACGTGGGCAGCGTGCGCGTCCAGTGCTCCCGGTCCACCAGCACCATCGGGGTCGGCTCGCCGCGCGACGAGTAGTAGTTGGGCGTGGCGTTGTCGAAGATCTCCTGGACGGTGCCGGCCGCGCCGGGCAGGAAGACCACGCCGGCCGTGGAGCGGGCCAGCAGCCCGTCCTCGCGGACCGCGTTCACGAAGTACTTCGCGATGTGCTGGGCGAACGCGTTGGGCGGCTCGTGCCCGTAGAACCAGGTGGGGATGCCGACGGACGGGCCACCGCCGGGCCAGCCGTCCCGCACCTCGAACGCGGCCGAGGCCCAGTCGCCGACCGGGTCCGCGCCCGGTCCGTCGAACGCCGGGGCGCCGGCCAGCAGTTCGAGCGCCTTGTCCAGCATGGCGTCGTCGAACGGCGCCGCGTAGGCGCCCAGGTTCGCCGCCTCCATGGCGCCGGGCCCGCCGCCCGTCGCCACCGTCAGCCCCTCGCGGGCCAGCGTGCGGCCCAGCCGGGCCGCGCCCGCGTACGCGGAGCTGCCGCGGCGCAGCGCGTGGCCACCCATGACGCCCACCACGCGGGCACCGAGCAGGAGTTCGTCGAGCGCGTCGGAGACGGAGTCGTCGTGGACGGCGCGCAGCATGGAGGCGAAGATGTCGCCGTCGGCCTTGGTCCGCCGGAACCACGCGTAGGACTCCGCGTCCGGGGTGGCCGGGTAGCCCCGCTCCAGCCCGGTGAACAGCTCGTCCGGTGTGTAGAGGGTGCCGCGGTAGGGGTTGAAGGGCAGTTCGGGGATCGGCGGGAAGACGAGCGCGCCCCGGGAGCGCACGGCCGCGGCGGCCGCCGGGCGCATGGGGCAGCCGAGGAAGACGGTGCCGTCCACGTCGGCGCCGACCAGGGCGTCGGTGCGTTCCGTCAGGTCGACGGACTGGATGCGCAGGCCGGCCAGCGAGCCGGTCGCGCCGAAGACCTCGTCGAAGTGGACCAGCGTCTCGACCTCGCGCTCCGCACCGGCGCCGCGCGTCTCGTCATCAGGCATCCCACCAGCGTATGCC
>DASSBO010000047.1:0-2173 GCA_035698655.1 Streptomyces sp. | reverse complement strand
CACCGCCGACATGGTGCTCAACATCGGTCCCCAGCACCCGTCGACGCACGGCGTCCTGCGG
This sequence comes from Streptomyces sp., assembly GCA_035698655.1. Lineage (GTDB taxonomy): Bacteria > Actinomycetota > Actinomycetes > Streptomycetales > Streptomycetaceae > Streptomyces. Next base: position 2,112 of record DASSBO010000047.1, on the reverse strand, counting down.
CTGCGGATCACCCTCGACGGCGAGCGCATCACCCGCGCTGAGCCGATCGTCGGCTCCATGCACCGAGGGGCGGAGAAGCTCTTCGAGGTCCGCGACTACCGGCAGATCATCGTGCTGGCCAACCGGCACGACTGGCTGTCGGCGTTCTCGAACGAGTTGGGCGTGGTGCTCGCCGTCGAGCGGATGCTGGGCATGGAGGTGCCCGAGCGGGCGGTGTGGCTGCGCACGCTGCTGGCCGAGCTGAACCGGGTGCTCAACCACCTGATGTTCCTCGGCTCCTACCCGCTCGAGCTCGGCGGGATCACGCCGGTCTTCCACGCGTTCCGGGAGCGCGAGGAGCTGCAGAACGTGATGGAGGAGGTCTCCGGCGGGCGCATGCACTACATGTTCAACCGTGTCGGCGGCCTCAAGGAGGACCTGCCGGCGGGCTGGACCGGCCGCGCCCGGCAGGCGGTGCGGGACGTGCGGGGCCGGATGAAGGTCTTCGACGACCTGGTGCTCGGCAACGAGATCTTCCGCGGCCGCACCCGCGGCGTGGGCGTGCTGGACGCCGCGACCGTGCACGCCTACGGCGTGAGCGGCCCGATCGCCCGCGCGTCCGGCGTCGACTTCGACCTGCGGCGCGACGAGCCGTACCTGGCGTACGGGCAGCTGCAGGACGTGCTGCGGGTGGCCGGCCGCACCGAGGGCGACTGCCTGGCCCGCTTCGAGGTGCTGCTGGAGCAGGTGCACAACTCCCTCGCGCTGGCCGACGCCTGCCTGGACGCCCTGGCCGAGCTGCCGCCCGGGCCGGTCAACCAGCGGCTGCCGAAGGTGGTGAAGGCCCCGGAGGGCGCCACGTACGCGTGGACGGAGAACCCGCTGGGCCTGAACGGCTACTACCTGGTGTCCAAGGGCGAGAAGACGCCGCACCGGCTGAAGCTGCGCTCGGCGTCGTTCAACAACATCCAGGCGCTGACCGAGCTGCTGCCGGGCACGCTCGTCGCCGACATGGTGGCGATCCTCGGCTCGTTCTTCTTCGTCGTGGGCGACATCGACAAGTGAGCGCCGCTGAGCGCCGCGGTGCTGCTCAGCTGCGCGGCGCCGACAACGGCGCCGGGACGCCCACCGGCTGCACCAGCCACCCGAAGCCGCCCAGCCCCTCCGGGTCCGTCAGCTCGGCGGCCTGCCCGGCGGCGGCCAGCGCGCGGACGTAGCCCGCCGGGTCCTGCGTGGCCTGCGACAGCGGCGGGCGGCGCCCGTCCAGGCCCAGTGCGTGCAGCGCGTCCCGCTGGCTCAGCAGCTCGGCGGGGCCGCCGGTGCGGGCTGCGCACGCGTCCAGTGCGACGTGCGCGGTCAGGTCCCGGGTGCCGTCGGGGACGGGCCGTACCTGCCGCCCGTCGCGGTAGCCGGCGAGTGTGCCGAACTGCGGCCGCTCCGCGCGGCGGTGCGCGTAGTCGGCGGCGACGGCGACGCCCCGCCGCAGCGTGCCCACGGCCGCCGCCCAGGCCTCGTCACGCGGCAGGCCGATCTCCGCGCGGCGCCCCACCCGCCGGCAGGCCGGCAGCTGCGGGTCGTCGAGCGGCCACCAGGCGGCCAGCCAGTCCGCGTCCGCGCCGCGCACCGGCTCGCCCGGGGACTCGGCGCCGGCGGCGTCCACGAGCACGTAGCGGGCGGTGCCGTCCGCGTCCGCCTCGGCGACGTCGACCGGCACGTCGTCCAGCCACTCGTTGGCGAACAGCAGTCCCGTCACCGAGCCCGGCGCGGGCAGGCCGTCCCGCCACTCGACGCGCGCGTCCAGACCCCCGGGGCGGGCCGCCCGCTCCACCGCGCACGGGCGCAGCCGCCGCGCCAGGCCGGTGCCGTCGGCCGCGGCATCGGCGTCGGCGTCGGCGTCCAGCACCCGCAGCACGCCCGCGAGCAGCTCCCCGCGGCCCGCGCCCACGTCCACGAGGGCGACCTCCTCCGGCTCCCCCAGCGCCGCGTCGACCCGCCGCAGCAGCTCCGCCACCGCGCGGGCGAACAGCGGCGAGGCGTGCACCGAGGTGCGGAAGTGCGCGCCGGGCGCCTCCCGCACGAAGAAGCCGTCCGGCCCGTACAGGGCGTCCTCCATCGCGGCCCGCCAGCGGCGCG
>DASSBO010000046.1:0-2347 GCA_035698655.1 Streptomyces sp. | reverse complement strand
GGAGACCAGGTCGACGCCCTCGTGCTCGGCGAGCGCCTGTCCGGCGACCGGGCCGAGTCCGGTGACCAGGTTGAAGACGCCGGCGGGCAGGCCCGCCTCCTGGGTGGCCTCGGCGAACAGCTGGGCGGTGAGCGGGGTGTCCTCGGCCGGCTTGAGCACGACGGTGCAGCCGGCCGCGAGGGCGGGCGCCACCTTGTTCACGATCTGGTGCAGCGGGTAGTTCCACGGCGTGATCGCGCCGACGACGCCGACGGCCTCGTGGAAGACGCGCGAGTTGCCGACCCGTTCCTCGAAGGCGTACTCGGCGGCGAGCGTGGCGTAGCTGCCGGCCACCGCGAGCGGGACGGAGGCGTGCACGGCCTCGGAGAAGGCCAGCGGTGAGCCGAGTTCGGCGGTGACCGTGCGGGCGATCTCCTCGCGCCGCCGGGTCAGGATCCGCGTCAGGGCCTCCAGGTAGGCCGCGCGTTCGGCCGGCGCGGTCGTCGACCAGGCGGGGAACGCGGCGCGGGCCGCGCGCACCGCGGCGTCCACGTCCTGTGCGGTGCCCGCCGGAACGGTTCCCAGGACCGTCTCGTCGGCGGGGTTGAGCACCTCGATCGTCTCCGGGCCGGCGGGTGCGCGCCAGGCGCCGTCGATGTACATGCCGTCGTGAGCCTGCATGCACCCAAACTAGCGCCGCTAGTTTGAACTGTCAGCAGCCCGCCGGGTGCCCTGGCTCACGTCCGTCGCCCGGACCGAACGCCGCGAGCGCGTCCTCCGCGGAGTTGCGGGCACGGACGTACTCGTCCGCCCAGGCGGCGGCGTCCGGATACCCGGAACGGGCCGCGATGCGGGCACACGCCTCGTCGGCGTCGTACCGGGTGCGGCGCAGGGCGACGGCGTCACCCGGTCCGAGCAGCGCCCAGTGCGCGCCCGGCCGCCCGTAGGGCATGCCGACGCTGCCCGGGTTGACGACGAGCCGCCCGTGGGTGAGCCGCACGTACGGCATGTGCGTGTGCCCGCACACCACGGCGGCCGTCTCGGGACCGACGCCCTCCAGCACCTCCGCCCAGCGGTCGGTGCGGGAGTCCACCAGGACCATCTCGGCGTCGTCGCGTGGTGTGGCGTGGCAGAACACCACACTGCCCAGGCCGGACACCTCCAGGCACGCGCTGGTGGGCAGGGCCTCGAGCAGGTCGACCTGGTCGTCCCGTAGTTGCTCCGCGGCCCACGGGGCGACCGGGTCCGGGATGTCGTCGGTGCTGCCGCGGCGGTACTCGACCAGTTCCCGGTCGGCGTTGCCGCGCACCCACACGGCCCGCTCCCCCAGGCCGGCGAGCAGGTCGAGCGTCTCCACCGGCATCGGTCCTGCCGCCAGATCGCCCGCCAGCACGACGCGGTCGGCCTCCCGGACGTCCGGCTCGCCGAGCACGGCCTCCAGAGCAGGCAGGACTCCATGGACATCGGACAGGACAGCGACACGGTCGACCATGGCCCGAGTCTCGGCGTACCCCCGCCGGAAGCGGGCGCTTTCGCGCACAGCGCAGACGTCCGCTCCGAGCACGCGCACGCCGTGATCGTTGACGCACGGCCCGTTGATTCCTATGGTCTTGTACAGGAATCCAGGAAACGGCGGGAGCAGGGGCCCATGAGCAGCAGCGAACAGGCGCGCAAGACGGCGGAGGGGCTGACCTACCTCTCCGGATTCGGGAACGAGCACAGCAGCGAGGCCGTTCCCGGCGCGCTGCCGGTCGGACGGAACTCGCCGCAGCGGGCCCCGCTGGGCCTGTACGCGGAGCAGCTGAGCGGCACCGCCTTCACCGAGCCCCGTGCGCGCAACCGGCGCTCCTGGCTCTACCGGATCCGCCCCTCGGCCGCCCACCCACGGTTCGTGCCGGCCGATGCCGTGAACCCGGCGCTGCGCTCCGCGCCGTTCACCGAGGCCGCGCCGGACCCGAACCGGCTGCGCTGGAACCCGATGCCGGAGCCTGCCGCGGGCACCGACTTCGTGGCCGGACTGTGGACCCTCGGCGGCAACGGCGACGTGACGCAGCGTGTCGGCATGGCGGTCCACCTGTACGCCGCGAACGCCTCCATGACCGACCGGGTCTTCTCCGACGCGGACGGCGAACTGCTGATCGTCCCCGAGCGCGGCGGTCTGCTGCTGCGCACCGAGTTCGGGCTGCTGCACGCCGAACCCGGCCACGTCGCGCTCATCCCGCGCGGCGTCCGCTTCCGCGTCGAGCTGCTGGACGAGACCGCGCGCGGCTACGTGTGCGAGAACTACGGGCAGCCGTTCGTCCTGCCCGACCTCGGGCCGATCGGTGCCAACGGGCTGGCCAACCCGCGGGACTTCCTCGCCCCGGCC
>DASSBO010000045.1:0-3598 GCA_035698655.1 Streptomyces sp. | reverse complement strand
CCCGACCACTGTGCTTTTCCTTTCACTTCTCACCAGGACAGGAAGGTGTGCCCCGCCATGCCCTTCGAGGACCGACTCGGCGAGGCCGTGCGCCACACGGGCGACAGCTTCGCACCGGACGACCAGCACCGGCTCGTCGAGGCCGGCGTCGCCCACGGCCGCCGCCGGCTGGCCCGCCGGCGCAGCGCCGTCGCCGCCTCGGGCGTGCTCACCCTGGCGGTGGTCGGCCTGGGCGGCGCCTACGCCGGCGGGCTGGTGGGCGACGGGGGCGGGCGCGGGGCCGGACCGCACCACCCGACGGTGGCCGCACCGGCGCCCCCGTCGCCCCGGGTGGGCGGCGACGGCAGCGGCGAGGTGTCCGGGCAGCAGATGATCGAACTGCTGACGTCGCTGCTGCCGCAGGGTGAGACCACCCGTGAGCAGGGCCGCGGCTCGGGCGGCGACGCCCGCACGATGGCGCCGTTCGCCTCCGTTGTCTTCGACGACGGGAAGGGCGCGGGCCTTGTCGGGGTCGGCGTCAGCCGCGTCAACCCGGAAGCGCACCAGAGCACGGACAAGGTCACCTGCCCGGGCAGGGCCTTCACGAACTACGAGGCGTGCACGACACAGACGCTCAGCGACGGCTCGCGGTACATGCTGCTCAAGGGCTACGAGTTCCACACCCCGGGCAAAGGCCCGAAGCTCTGGAAGGCGGTGCGGCTCACACCGGACGGCGTGCTGGTCGAGGTGAACGAGTGGAACGCGCCGGCGGAGAAGGGGAAGAAGACCACCCGGAAGAACCCGCCCCTGTCCCCGGCCCGAATGAAATCGGTGGCAACGTCGAAGAAGTGGCTGCCGGTGGGCAAGGCACAGCCGATGCCCGTACAGCCGCCGGCGGACGAGTCCGACACGCGTGCGGCGTCCGGCGAGGCGATTCGCAAGCAACTCGTCGCCCTGCTGCCGGAGGGCCGGCACTTGGAGATCACCGAGAAGGGCGGCAGCAAGTCGGAGTTCGCCTACGTCGTGGTCGACGACGGCAAGGGCCCGAGCCTGATCCAGATCAACGTGCAGCACCACATGAGCGACGTGGTTCCGAGCGGCCAGACCTCGACCTTGCCGGACGGCACCCGCGTCGGCCTGGAGAAGGCCCCCGGCGAGAAGGGCGGCGCCGGCGTCGTCATGTGGACGGCGGACACGGTCCACCCGGACGGCTTCCGCGTCGTCGTCTCGGCCTTCAACACCGGCGCCCAGCACAACCCGGCCACCCGCACCGACCCGGCGCTCACCCTGCAGGAGTTGAAGCAGATCGCCCTGGACGACTCCTGGCGCACGCTGCAGTGACGCGGCCGCGCGTCAGCCCGGCCGCTGCTCATGGCGCAGCAGAGCACAACCGACGACGAACGTGCACCCCTCCGACTGCATGAAGCTATTCAGAACCATTGACGGCTGCCTACATCCATGCAGAGAATCGGCTCACCTGCCTCCTCCCCCGTCCGAGGTGCACCGATGGAACAGCGCGCGCTGGAGTTCGTCCCCGAGAGCGAGCGGCACGGCACGCCGCGGTCGCTCTTCACCGTGTGGTTCGCCGCCAACATGCAGATCACGACGATCGTCACCGGCGCCCTCGGCGTCGTGCTCGGGCTGTCGCTGCCGTGGGCCCTGGTCGCGCTGGTCGTCGGGAACGTGCTCGGCGGCGTCTTCATGGCCCTGCACTCCGTGCAAGGGCCGAAGCTCGGCATCCCGCAGATGATCCAGAGCCGCGCGCAGTTCGGCGTCGTCGGCGCCGTGCTGCCGCTGGTCCTCGTCATCCTCATGTACCTCGGCTTCTTTGCCAGCACCGCCGTGCTCGGCGGCTCCGCCCTCGCCGCCTGGACCGGCATGCCGCACGGCGTCGCCGTCATCGCGACCTCCGCCGTCTGCACGGTGCTCGCCGTCTACGGCTACCGGCTGATCCACATCGTCGAGCGCTGGATCAGCCTCGTCAGCGGCCTCGGCTTCGCCTACCTGACCTACCGGCTGTTCACCGCCGACCAGCCGGCCGGCATGTGGCACGCCGGCGGCTTCGACTTCGGCACGTTCCTGCTGGTCGTCTCCATCGCCGCCACCTGGCAGATCGCCTACGCGCCCTACGTCGCCGACTACTCGCGCTACCTGCCGCGGGCAACCGGCTCGGCGCCGTCCTTCTGGTGGACCTACCTGGGCGCCGTCGGCGCCAGCGTCTGGATGATGATCTTCGGCTCGGTCGCCGCCGCGACCGCACCCAAGCTGTTCGGCGAGAGCTCGGTCGCCTACGTCGTCGGGCTGGCGCCCGGCTCGCTGTCCGGCTTCTTCTTCCTCGTGGTCATCCTCGGCGCGATCGCCGTCAACGTGCTCAACCTGTACGGAGCGTTCATGTCGACCACGACGACGCTCTCCGCGCTGCTCCGCCTACGGGTGGGCGGCGGGCTGCGTGCGGGCTTCATCCTCGGCGCGTCCGTGGCGGGGACGGCACTGGCGCTGGCAGGGAGTGCGAACTTCCTGCACAACTTCGAGAGCTTCATTCTGCTGCTCTCGTACTTCCTGGTGCCGTGGACGGCGATCAACCTGGTGGACTTCTACCTGATCCGCCGCGAACGCTACGACGTGCCTGCCATGTTCGACCCGAACGGCCGCTACGGCCGCGTCAACTGGCGCACGCTGATCGCGTACGTGGTGGGCGTCGGGGTCGAGGTGCCGTTCGTGAGCACCGAGTTCTTCACAGGCCCGATGGTCGAACGGCTGGGCGGCGCGGACATCTCCTGGCTGCTGGGCCTGGCGGTCTCGGCGGGCCTCTACTACGTGCTGCTGCGCAACCACGCCGAACCGGCGGACACGCCGGTCGCCTCCGGCGACGCGGAGAATTCCGCGCCGGTGCACTGAGCATCCGGCTCGCGGGCCACCTCGCACCAGACCTCCTTCGTCGCGCCTCGCGCGACGGGGCAGCGTCCCCACCGGTCCGCGAGCAAGGACACCAGCTGCAGGCCGCGGCCGCGCTCCCAGTCGTCGCCGGCGGCGACGGGCGCGGGCAGCTCGGGACTGTCGTCCAGGCCGGACACCCGCAGGGTGTCCGGCCGCCAGGCGAGGCGGAGTTCGGCCTCGCCGTCGGAATGCACGAGCGCGTTGGCGAGCAGTTCCCCGGCGAGCAGTTCAGCCCGGTCGATGAGGTCGGGCACCCGGTGCGCGGTGAGCGCGGCACGCAACGACGCGCGTGTCACGCCGACGGCGCGCGGATCGCGCGGTACGCGGATGCGGTACTCGAAGGGCGCGGTGTTCATGACTACCTCCCGACTGTCGTGCGGGTACCCACTCCGGTGGCTCTGCCGCGGCCTGACCGCGGTGCACTTCCGGTCGAACGGACACCTCGCTGCGTGATCGATGCGCGACACAACGTAAGTAGCTATATAGCCACGGAGCAACCTAGTCACGAACATTCACCCCTAACGAGTGGACGTGACAATGTGACGGGCCGAGCGGTCACGTGGACGGGAGCAACTGATGCCACCGAGAAGCAGTCCCACGGCCAGGCAGGTGCGCCTGGGCACGGAGTTGCGGAAGTTGCGCGAACGCGCCGGCATGACTGGGCGGGAAGCCGCCGGACTCC
>DASSBO010000044.1:0-14516 GCA_035698655.1 Streptomyces sp. | reverse complement strand
CGACCAGCACGATGCCGGACTGCCGGCCGGCCAGTGCGGCGGTGATCCGCTCCCGGTGCTTGGTGGCGGCGACCTGTGTCTTGAGCGCGTCGGTGACGGCCTCGGCGAGCATCTCCGACGGCGTGACGAGCACGGCGGCGGGCAGCGTGTCGTGCTCGGCCTGGCTGATCAGGTCGGCGGCGACGTGCTGCGGGTCGGCGGTGTCGTCGGCCAGGACGGCGATCTCCGTCGGACCGGCCTCGGCGTCGATGCCGATGCGGCCCTTGAGCAGCCGCTTCGCGGCGGCCACGTAGATGTTGCCGGGGCCGGTGACGAGCTGGGCGGGCCGGCACTCCTCGGTGCCGTAGGCGAACATCGCCACCGCCTGTGCACCGCCCGCCGCGTACACCTCGTCCACGCCGAGCAGCGCGCAGGCCGCCAGGATCGTGGGGTGCGGCAGGCCGCCGAACTCGCGCTGCGGGGGCGAGGAGACCGCCAGTGAGCCGACGCCGGCCTCCTGCGCGGGCACCACGTTCATCACGACGGACGAGGGGTAGACGGCCTGCCCGCCGGGCACGTACAGCCCGACACGCTCGACCGGCACCCACCGTTCGGTGACCGTGCCGCCGGGCACCACCCGTACCGTGGACTCGGCGCGCCGCTGCTCGCGGTGCACCAGCCGGGCCCGCCGCACCGACTCCTCGAGGGCCGCGCGGACGGCCGGGTCCAGCTCGGCGAGCGCCCGCTGCAGCGTCTCGTCCGGGACCCGGACGCGCTCCAGGATGCAGCCGTCGAACCGTTCCGCGTAGTCGATCAGCGCCGCGGTCCCCCGATGATGCACGTCCTCGCAGATGGGCCGCACCTTCTCCAGGGCGGCCTCGACGTCGAGCTCGGCGCGGGGCAGCAGGTCGCGGTCGATTCCGTCCCCGGCGTCCGGGGACAGGGAACCGCGCAGATCGATTCGGGAGATCACGTCCCCATTGTCGCAGACGGCGACGACGCGCCCTTCCCTCGTATCACGCAGTGATACACAGTGTCGGAGCCACCCGCGACCGCAGTGCGCGTTCGGCCGGTCACCAACGGGGTAAGGGAGTCGTAGACCAGGGGGAGGGATTCCACACCATGAGCGAGCCGCCCGAGACTGGCGACCCGCCCGAGTCACTGGCGTTGACCAGCGCCGAACTGTGGATGTGGCAGGCGTTCCGCAACGGCAGCGAGCTCGACCTGCGCAGCGGAGAGCCGGAGCTGGACGATCCGCACGGCGAACACGCCTGGGGCCCGGGGCGGACGGTACGCGCACGGGTGATCGCGATGCTGCTGCTCGGCGGCGGCCCGGAGCCGCTGATGGGCCGGGTCGCCTCCCTGCACCTGACCGGCGCATACGTCACGGGCGCGCTGGAGCTGTCGGGCGGCGTCATAGAGCCGTACTTCGAGCTGCGGCACTGCCGCTTCGCCGACGAGGTCATGCTGCCGGAGGCCCGCATGACCACGGCCCGGCTCGTCAACTGCGCGATCCCGCGGCTGGAGGCCGCCCGGGTGCACATCGAGGGCGACCTGCACCTCCCCCGCTGCCGCATCCCGAACGGCATCCGGCTCACCGACGCCACGATCGGCACCGACCTGCTGCTCAACCAGGCCCGGATCGGCAGCGGCGGCCGGCGGCACCGCGCCCTCACCGCCGACGGGCTGAACGTCTCCCAGGAGCTGCAGGCCAGCCTCATGCACGTCACCGGCGAGGTGTCGCTGCGCGGCGCCCAGGTCGGCGGTTCGCTGTTCATGTACGGCAGCGTGCTGCGCAACCCGCACGGCCCCTACGCGCTGCACGCCCCGCAGCTCACCGTCGAACACCACGCGCACTTCGCCGACGCCGAGCCGGAACGCGCCCGGCTCATCCAGGGCCAGACCCCGCCGGACGGCGTCCGGACACCGTTCTTCCCCGGCGCGGACGGCGTGCCCCGCCCCCGCATGCAGCACTTCGAGTGCACCGGCGGGGTGAAGCTGGACGACGGCCGGTTCAACGGCTCCCTCGTGCTGGACAACGCCCGCTTCGAACTGGCCCGCAACCAGGAACTGTCCCTGCGCCGCATCTCCACACCGGAGCTGTGCTTCACCTCGCGGGCGCCCGAACGCGGCCTGGTGGTGCTCTCCGGCGCGACCGTGGAGAACCTGGTGGACCGGGTGGGCAGCTGGCCGCAGGACGAGCGCACCTGGCTGGCCGGCTTCACCTACCAGCGGCTCATCCACCGCGGGCACTTCTCCGTCCAGCAGCGCCTGCAGTGGCTGGCGGCGGCCACGCCGGAGTACGCACCCGAGCCGTACGAGCAGCTGGCGACCGTCTACCGCAACAGCGGCGAGGACCTGTACGCGCGCACCGTGCTGCTGGCCAAGCAGCGGCGGCGCCGCGAGACGATGCCGCTGGCCGGGAAGCTGTGGGGCTACGCGCAGGACTGGACGGTCGCCTACGGCTACCGGCCCGGGCAGGCGGCGCTGTGGATGGCCGTTTTGTGGGCGTCCGGTGCGCTGCTGTTCTCCGGGCATCCGCCCGATCCGCTCAAGGCCGGCGAGGCACCGGACTGGAACGCCGTCCTGTACACGCTGGACCTGCTGCTTCCGGTGATCTCCTTCGGCCAGGACACGGCGTGGAACCCGCACGGCGTCTTCCAGTGGCTGGCCGCGGTGCTCATCCTGCTGGGCTGGGTGCTGGCCACGACGGTCGCCGCGGGGGCGACACGCCTGCTGCGCAGGCAGTAGCCGGGCACTCCCGCACGGCCGTGACTCCTCTAGGCTTGCCCGTCGTGACGACGTCGCTTCCGCTCTTTCCGCTCAACTCGGTGCTGTTCCCGGGGCTGGTGCTGCCGCTGAACGTCTTCGAGCGGCGGTACCGCGCGCTGATCAAGGACCTGCTCGCCCTTCCGGAGGACGCGCCGCGCCGCTTCGGCGTGGTGGCGATCCGCGACGGACGGGAGGTCGCCCCGACCTCCGTCGGCATGCCCGGGGCCGCCTCCGCCCCCACCGGCGCCGACCCGACGGCCGGATTCGGACCGGAGCCGATGCGGTCCTTCCACACCGTCGGCTGCATCGCGGACGCCTCCACCATCCGTGCCCGCTCCGGGAGCGGCGAGGACGCCGACGAGGACGGGGAGCCGGAGCCCGACGCGGACGACAGCGCCGGCTACGAGGTGCTCGCCACCGGCACCACCAGGTTCCGGCTGCTGTCCGTCGACGCCACCGGCCCCTACCTCATGGGGGAGATCGAGGAGCTGGAGGAGGAGCCCGGCGACAGCGCCGGCGCGCTGGCCTCCGGCGTGCTGCGGGCCTTCCGCGCCTACCAGAAGCGGCTGGCCGCCGCGCGGGAGCGGACGCTGGCCGCTGGGCAGGAGCTGCCCGACGAGCCGTCGGTCGTCTCCTATCTGGTCGCCGCGGCCACCATCCTGGACACCTCCGCCAAGCAGCGGCTGCTGCAGGCGCCCGACACCGCGACCCGGCTGGCCGAGGAGCTGAGACTGCTTCGCCGGGAGACGTCGGTGATCGGTAGGCTCCCCTCGCTCCCGGCGACGGAGCTGACCCGCCAGCCGACCAGCCCCAACTGACCGGGACCGTCGGCCGGCCCGACCAGGAGGCGTGCGTGGCCAGGAAGAAGCAGCACAGGCAGCAGCAGTCCGCGACGCCGGCGACGCTCGCCGCGGCCCGCGCCGGAGTCGACTTCGCCACGCACTCCTACGAGCACGACCCGGCGGTGGCCTCCTACGGCGAAGAGGCGGCCCGGGCCATGGGCGTGCCGCCCGAGCAGGTCTTCAAGACCCTCGTCGCCGACGTCGACGGGCAGCTCACCGTCGCCGTCGTCCCCGTCTCGGCGTCGCTCGACCTGAAGGCGCTGGCGGCGGCCGTCGGCGGCAAGCGCGCCACGATGGCCGACCCGGCGGTGGCCGAGCGGACCACCGGTTACGTGCGCGGCGGCATCTCGCCGCTGGGGCAGCGCAAGGCGCTGCCCACCGTGCTGGACGCCTCGGCGCAGGGGCGGGCGACGGTGTGCGTCTCTGCGGGGCGCCGCGGCCTGGAGATCGAGCTGTCCCCCGCCGACCTGGCCGGACTGACGGGCGCCACGACGGCTCCGATCGCCCGCGCCGCACACTGACGCGGGGTCACCGGCGCCGCGTCACAGCGGCGGCAGCGTCGCGTCCGGCTGCGGGTCACGGCGGCCGAACAGGGCCGTCAGACCCAGGTGCACCAGGAGGGCCGCGAACGGCCAGGCCAGCAGGGCGCCCTTCGCACGCAACTCCAGCGGGCCGTCGAAGCCGTGGCCCTTGCCGACCGCACGGGCGTGGGCGACCAGGTCCGAGGTGGGTCCCAGCCACACGCCGAGCCGCCACGCCAGCAGCGACCCGAGCACGCCGCCCACCGCGAGGCCGACGACCAGGCCGATGCCGCCGCGCCGCCGCGCCAGGAACACCGCCGCTCCCAGCACCGCACCCACCGCGAGCCCCAGCAGCACGAAGGTTCCGTCGGCGCCGACGGCCTCCTCGCCCTCGGGATGCTTGAGGAAGACGGCCTTGCCGTCCGTGTAGAGCGGGATCCGGGGCGCCAGCCACAGCCACAGCAGCCCCAGGACCACACCGAGGACGAGGCCGGCGAGCGTGACGAGCAGCGCTTCGCGCACCTCCTGCCGTACCGGCAGGGCGGCCCCGCCGGCCGGCGCGGCCTCCTCCCCGTCCCCCTTGTACATCCAGGCGCCGCCGGGCGGCGGCCCGGAGGCGTCGTGGTGCTGCTCGTGCCGTCCGCCGTCGGGAGAGGAGGGAGTCGGTGTGATCACCGTGCCATCGTGCCAGGTCCGTCCGGCCGTTCGACCGCCGGGCGCCCGTCGCGGCGCGTCAGCGCACCGCGGCCCGCCGGTACGCCCAGGTCGCCAGCGCCAGCGACAGCACCCCGACGGCGGCGCACACGCCCAGGTCGGCACCGACGTGGTCCCACACCGGGTGCGGCCGGAAGGCGTCCGCGAGTGCGTCCACGCCGTACGTCGAGGGCAGCAGGTCCCGCAGCCACTGCACCGGCTCCGGCATCCGTCCCGCCGGCAGCACGCCCAGCAGCAGCGCCGCCGACATGCCCAGCTGGCCGCACACCGTCGCCAGCTCGGCCCGCGGCGCGAGCAGTCCGAGTGCCGCACCGAGCCCGGCCAGGGCGGCGCCGGCCAGCGGGATCACCGCGACGAGCACCCACAGCCCGCTCAGCGGCAGCGAGAACAGCAGCCCGCCCGCGACCGCGACGACGATCACCCCGGGCACGGTGAAGGAGGCGTAGGCGCCGGCCGCGCCGAGCACGACGGCCGCCGCCGGCACCGGCAGCGTCGCGTAGTGGTCGAGGCCGCCGCGGGCGCGCAGCTGCCCGAAGTACTGCGCCAGCAGGTTCAGGGCGACGAAGGCGACGACGAGCACGCTGGACCCGGCGACGACGGCGCGCGCCTCGTTGCCGCCGTCGACCACGCCGCGCATGAGGATCATGATGCCCAGGGACTGGAACGTCGCCACGAACAGCAGCGGGATGCGGGCGACCCGGGCGCGGGAGAGCTGGGCGCGGTAGACGGCGGCCAGCGCCGGCCACATGCGGGCGCGCGGCGCGAGCCTCTCGGCGTGGTCGCCGGGACCGGCTCCCTCCGGGCGGGCCGGCCGGGGCCCGCCGTCCCGCGGTGCGACGATCCTGGCGGTGCGGCCGGTCGTGGGCGCGCTCATGCCTTCACCAGTCCTTCCATCCGGCCGCCCAGTGCGAGGTACACGTCCTCCAGGGAGGGGGTGGCGAGCGTGAAGTCGTCCAGGGCGGCGAAGGCCGGCCCGCCGGTCACGGCGGTCACCGCCTCACGGGCGGCGTCCGGCGGCAGCCGCAGCGTCCAGCGGCGGCCGGCGACGGCCGCCTCCCGGCCCAGCGCGGCGACCTCCGGCACGTCCAGGGGTGCCCGGTCCCGCCAGACCAGGTCCAGGCGCACGTCGTCGCCCACCATGGCCTTCAGCCCGCCCGGCGTGTCGCAGGCGATGACCCGCCCGCGGTCGATCACCGCGACCCGGTCCAGCACCGTCTCGGCCTCGATCACGTTGTGGGTGACGAGGACGACGGTGGCGCCCTGCTCGGCCCGGCGCCGGTCCACCGCCGCCCACACTGCGCGGCGGGCGACGGGGTCCATGCCGGTGGTCGGCTCGTCCAGCACGAGCAGCGGCCGGTCGGCCGCCAGCGCGGCGGCGACGCACGCCAGCCTGCGCTGCCCGCCGGACAGCTTGGCCAGCGGCCGCCCGGCCAGCGCCTCCAGGCCGAGTTCGGCCAGCAGCGCGTCCCGCTCGCGCCCGGCGCGGGCGGCGTCCAGGCCGCGCAGCCGGGCGGTCGTCTCCACGGCCAGGGCGACGGTCAGCTCGTCCAGCGCCGTGGACTCCTGCCCGAGGTAGGCCAGCAGCCGCGCGGCGCGTTCCGGGTGGCGCACGATGTCGTGTCCCAGTACCTCGACGCTGCCGGCGTCCGGCCGCAGCAGCCCGGTGAGCTGCCGCACGACGGTCGACTTGCCGGCGCCGTTCGGGCCCAGCAGGCCGAAGATCTCACCGCGGGCCACGTCGAAGGTGACGCCGTCGCTGGCCCGTACCTCCGCGGCGGCGGGCCGGCCACGCCGTGCACGGGCCGCCGGATAGGTCTTGGTCAGGCCGCGCATCCGCACCGCGCAACGCGCGGCGGCCGCGTCGCCTCTCGCCTGTCCGGTGCCCTGTCCCACGAGCTACGAGGGTACGCGCCCGCGCACCACGCCCCCGCACCCACCCGTGGCCGGATCCGGACCACGAGGAGGCCGGCCTTTCGCCGTCGCATCACAAACATTGTCTTGAGGGTGGGCAAACTCTGCGGGAGTTCGTACGATGAGTCGCCGTCAGTCGCGCATCGACGACCGAGAGAAGGGCACTCCGCATGTCCCGACCACGCTTGTCCCGACGGACGTTCGCCGGCGGAGCCGCCATGGCCGCCCTCGCCTCGTCCGGCGTCACCGCCGCCCCCGCCGCAGCCGACCAGCCGTCCGGCAGAGGACACGGGGGCACCACCCGCGAGATCACCCTCTACATGGAGCAGCTCTCCGACGGGCGCATGGGCTACGGCCTCGAACGCGGCAAGGCGTCCGTGCCCGGCCCGCTGCTGGAGATGTACGAGGGCGACACGCTGCACATCACGGTCGTCAACACCCTCGACGTGCCGGCGAGCCTGCACGTGCACGGCGTCGACTACACGATCGACAGCGACGGCACGGTGATGACCGACAGCGTCGTCCCGGCCGGCGGACAGCGCGTCTACACCTGGCGGGCCCACCACCCCGGCCGCCGCAAGGACGGCACCTGGGACCACGGCAGCGCCGGCTACTGGGGCTACCACGACCACGCGGTCGGCACCGACCACGGCACCGGCGGCATCCGCGCCGGCCTGTACGGCGGGCTCGTGGTGCGGCGCAAGGGCGACCCGCTGCCCGACAAACAGTTCACGATCGTCTTCAACGACATGACGATCAACAACCACACCGGCCGCGACGGCGACGACACCCCGACCTTCACCGCCCGCCTCGGGGAACGCTGCGAGGTCGTCATGCTCACGCACGGCGACTTCTTCCACACGTTCCACCTGCACGGGCACCGCTGGGCGGACAACCGCACCGGCATCCTCGCCGACCACAAGGACACCAGCCGCATCATCGACAACAAGACCGTCGGCCCCGGCGACTCCTTCGGCTTCCAGGTCCTCGCCGGCGAACACGTCGGGCCGGGGCACTGGATGTACCACTGCCACGTGCAGAGCCACGCCGACATGGGCATGGCCGGTGTCTTCGTGGTGAAGGAGGACTAGACGGTGCCGGACTAGGCGCTCTCGGGGCGGTCCCCCGGCGTCCGCTCGGGAGCCGGGTGTCCGCCCACCTCGCGCCAGAAGCCGGCACGGATGGCGTAACGGTCCTGCTCGTCGATCTGGTCGTCCTTGTGCGCCAGCAGACCGAACCGCGCCGCGTAGCGCAGCAGCTCGCCGTCGATGCGGTGCGGGATGCGCGGATACTCCGCGGACAGGTGCTCGAGGTGGACGGGCGTGGCCAGCCGCTGCATCCAGCGGCGCGCGAAGACCTCGCCCACCTCGAACGGGTCTCCGCTGACGGTCGTGATGTCCTCTTCGCGGTCCGCCCAGCGCTGCTCGGCAGTGGTGAGCTGGGCCAGCGTGGGCAGGGCGACCACCTCGGGCGGTTCGCCCGTGCCGCGCTCGATCCAGCCCTTGTCGGAGGACCAGCGCAGGGTCGCGCTCGGCGGCGCGCCGTGCGGGGCCGGCGGGCGTCCCATGCCGGCCAGGTCCTTGGGCGTGGGGACGGCGGGGCCCTCGTCCTTGTGCGGCGCCTCGCCGCCCGCTTCGGCCGGCGCGGCATCCGCGTCGGCCTGGGCCTGCGGCGGCGGGCCGGCTGCCGGCCGGTCCGCCCGCGGCGGGGCGGCGGGGTGCGCGGGGTGGCCGGCCGCACCGTTCTTCGCGGACTCGGGCAGCGGCGCGGAGAGGATGGCGGCGATCTCCGGCCGGGGCTCGTGCTGCGGCGGGCAGACGCCGCTCGGCTCACGGGCCCGCACGGCACGGGTGATCCAACTGCGGTCGAGCACTCGCCGCTCGTCGGCCTCGGCGACCAGGTCCTCGGACTGGTTGTAGTCGCCGTCCGCCGCCTGAACGGCCCACAGGTGAACCGCGACGCCGTGCTCCTTCGCGGAGGTGAGCCCGGGCAGCAGGTCGCCGTCGCCGGTGACCAGCACGATGTCGGAACAGGCGTGGTTACGGGCGAGTTCGGTCAGCTCGGCGTGCATGGCCGCATCGACGCCCTTCTGGGCCCAGCGGCCGTCGCTGCGGGTCAGAGCGCCCAGCCGCACGGTGACCCGCGGCATGACGCGCAGCCGCCGGTGCTCCGGCTGCGGGACGCGGTCGGGGGCGCCGTCGAACCAGTAGATGCGCAGCAGTTCGCGCTCGGTGTCGGCCACCGCGCGCTCGCGGAGCCCCTGGATCAGGGCGGCGTGGTCGACGGTGATCCTCGTCCGCGAGGCGTCCCCGGCGAGCAGGCTCGCAGCGGCGCCCAGCAGGTACCCGGCGTCCACCAGGACGACGCAGCGATCCACGTTCCACCTTCTCTCAACAGCGCTTACCCCCGAGTCTGCCCGACTGTACGGGTGAAATCCGCAGGACCCCGACCCCGGCGTGGCGACCGCACGGGAAAGCCCTCACTCACGGTGATTGTCCGATATGCCGTTTTGCTCCGTACGTGCGAGGCTGATCTCGGCTTAGCGTTCTGAGATCACCAGGAGGGCGATCATGGCCAAGAACAAGAACCGCAAGCAGCCGCAGCAGTCGCAGCCGGAGCGCGCGGGCGCCCGTGAGCAGGAGCAGCAGGACGGCGCGATGGAGCGCCAGGGCTCCCCCGCCGACGTGGCCCGCAAGAACAAGAAGAGCTCGTTCGGCCACAACTGATCAGCGCTGTCCGACCAGTGCCGACGCCGGGAGGCGCACCCCGACCGCGGGGCGCGCCTCCCGTCGCCTCGTGGTCAGGCCACTCCTGCCCACGTCTCGGCTCCGAAGGAGCCCTTGATGTCGGAAGCTATCGTCTCCGCGTTGACCTGGTTGGGCAGGGCGTAGACGGCCGTCTTGTGCGGTCCGGTGACCCGGACATGGACGGGAGAGTCCCCCGGGTGCGCCCGCACGATGCGCTTGAGCTCGTTCAGGGCCGGGGAGGTCACCCGGTGGAGCTGGAAGTTGAGGTGCACCGGCGGGCGGCCGCCGTGTTCGGCGGAGGAGATGTCGATCACCTCCAGCTCGCGGCCGAAGATGTTGACGGTGCCGTCCCGGTCCTCGATCTTGCCCTTCACCGAGATGACGCTGTCCTCGATGAGGGCGTGCTGCACGAGCTGGTAGACCGCGGGGAAGAACAGCACCTCCAGTGAGCCGTCCCGGTCGGCGAAGTTGATGATCGCCCAGGCGTTGCCCTGTTTGGTCACCTTGCGGGTGACGCCGGTGATGAGCCCGGCGAGTTTCACGTCGCCGCTGGTGCGCCCGGAGCCCAGGAGTTCGGCGATGGACACGTCGCGGTTGGAGCTGAGGATGTGCTCGGCCCCGTCCAGGGGGTGCGCCGACACGTACAGGCCGAGCATCTCCCGTTCGGTGGCCAGCAGCTGCTTGCGCGACCACTCCTGCTCGCCGATGGGGAAGTCCAGGCCGAAGGAGGGCGAGTCGTCACTGTCGCCGCCGAGTCCGGCGAAGAGGTCGTCCTGGCCGTAGGAGGCCGCCTTCTTCACGGGGATGACGGCGTCGACGGCGTCCTCGTGTACGTCGGTGAGCCCCTTGCGGGTGTGGCCGAGGGAGTCGAAGGCGCCGGCCTTGATGAGCGATTCGACGGCGCGCTTGTTGAGCGCGGCGATGTCGGCCTTGTCGAGGAAGTCGGCGAAGGAGGTGTACTTGCCCTTCGACTTGCGCCCCTTGATCATCGCCTCGATGACGCCGTCGCCCACGTTGCGCACCGATTTGAGGCCGAAGCGGACGTCCTCGCCGACGGCGGTGAACTCGGCGAGTGACTCGTTCACGTCGGGGGGCAGCACCCGCACGCCCATCTTCCGCGCGTCGGCGAGGTAGACGGCGGCCTTGTCCTTGTCGTCCCCGACGGAGGTGAGCAGCGCGGCCATGTACTCGGCCGGGTAGTTGGCCTTGAGGTAGGCGGTCCAGTAGGAGACCAGGCCGTAGCCGGCGGTGTGGGACTTGTTGAACGCGTAGCCGGAGAAGGGCAGCATGACGTCCCAGAGGGCCTTGATGGACTCCTCCGAGTAGCCGTTGTTCTGCATCCCCGCGTGGAACTTCTCCCACTCGGCGGCCAGCACCTCGGGCTTCTTCTTGCCCATGGCCCGGCGGAGCAGGTCGGCGCCGCCGAGGGTGTAGCCGGCGAGCTCCCGGGCGATGGCCATGATCTGCTCCTGGTAGATGAGCAGATGGAAGGTGTTGCCGAGGATCGGCTCCAGCGCCGCCTCGAGCTCCGGGTGGATGGGCTCGATCTTCTGCCGGCCGTTCTTGCGGTGCGCGTAGTTGGTGTGCGCGTTGGCGGCCATCGGGCCCGGGCGGTACAGCGCGAGGGCTGCCGCGATGTCCTCGAACCGGGTCGGCTCCATGAGCTTGAGCAGCGTGCGCATGCCGCCGCCGTCGAGCTGGAAGACGCCGAAGGTGTCACCGCTGGCGAGCAGTTGGTAGGTCTTGGCGTCGTCGAGCGGGATGTTCTCCGTGGCGAGGTCGACGCCGCGGTTGCTGCGCACGTTCTTGATGGCGTGATCGATGACGCCCAGGTTCCGCAGCCCCAGGAAGTCCATCTTGATCAGGCCCATGGACTCGCACGACGGGTAGTCGAACCCGGTGATCTTGACCTGGTCGGCGGCCCGCATGTGGAGCGGGATGCGGTCGGTGAGGCGGGTCTTGGACAGGATGACCGCCGCCGCGTGCACACCGGTGCCGCGGGTGAGGCCCTCGATGCCCTTGGCGGTGTCGATGACGCGCTTGACGTCGGCCTCGTTGTCGTAGAGCTGCCGGATCTCCCCGGCCTCGCCGTACCGGGGGTGTTCGGGGTCGAAGATGCCGGACAGCGGGATCGACTTGCCCATCACGTCCGGCGGCAGGGCCTTGGTGATGCGCTCGCCGTGTGCGAACGGGTAGCCCAGGATGCGCGAGCTGTCCTTGATCGCGTTCTTGGCCTTGATCTTGCCGAAGGTGTTGACCATGGCCGTGAACTCGTCGCCGTACTTGTCGGTGACGTAGCGGACCATCTGGTCGCGCTGACGGTCGTCGAAGTCGAGGTCGACGTCCGGCGGGTTCAGCCGCTCGGGGTTGAGGAACCGCTCGAAGAGGAGCTGGTGTTCCAGCGGGCACAGCTCGGTGATGCGGGTGGCGTAGGCGACGATCGAACCGGTCGCCGACCCACGCCCGGGCCCCACCGGGATGCCGTTCTCCCGGGCGTGCCGGCAGATGTCGGCGACCACGAGGAAGTAGCTGGAGAAGCCCATCGGCCCGATGACCGTCATCTCGGTCTCGAACCGCTCCATGACCTCGGCGGGGATCGGGTCGCCGTAACGCATCGCGAGACCCTTGAGTACCTCCTTGCGCAGGAAGGACTCCTGGGTCTCGCCTTCCGGCACGTCCGGGAACTGCGGCATCTCGTCGACGTAGTCGAAGACCTCGTCGTAGGACTCGATGCGCTCGGCGACGAGCAGGGTGTTGTCGCAGGCCTCGGGCAGCTCGGAGAACAGGCCGCGCATCTCGGCGGCGGTCTTGAGGTAGTAGCCGGAGCCGTTGAAGCGGAAGCGGTTCGGATCGTCCTTGTTCTTGCCGACGCCGATGCACAGCAGGTTGTCGTGCGCGTCCGCCTGGTCCTCGGTCACGTAGTGGGCGTCGTTGGTGGCCAGCAGCGGGAGGTCGAGCTGCTTGGCCAGCCGCAGCAGGCCCTCGCGCACGTTCCGCTCGATGTCCAGGCCGTGGTCCATCAGCTCGAGGAAGTAGTTCTCCCTGCCGAAGATGTCCTGGTAGGCGGACGCGGCGGCGACGGCCTCGTCGTACTGGCCGAGCCGCAGCCGGGTCTGGATCTCGCCGGAGGGGCAGCCCGTCGTGGCGATGATGCCGCCCGGCCGGTCGGCGATCAGGTCCCGGTCCATGCGCGGTTTGCCGGAGGGGAACTGCCCCTCGTAGGAGGCCTGCGTGGAGAGCCAGAAGAGGTTGCGCAGGCCTTCGACGTTGCGGGCCCACATCGTCATGTGGGTGAACCGGCCGCCACCGGAGACGTCCTTCGAGCCCTCACCGTCGTCGGACATCGCCCGCCGGCCGCCAGGGCCCCAGAACTCCTGTTTGCGGTTGAACCGCGAGGAGGGCGCCACGTACGCCTCGATGCCGACGATCGGTTTGACGCCGTCGAAGCCCTTGGCCACCTGATGGAACTCGTACGCACCGAACATGTTGCCGTGGTCGCTCATGGCGATCGCCGGCATGCCCTGCCGGTCGACCTCGGTGAACATCGGCTTGAGCTTCTGCGCCCCGTCGAGCATCGAGTATTCGGTGTGATTGTGCAGGTGAACAAAGGAGTCCGTCACCGGGCAGGCACCTTTCCTGGGGTCGCGAAGGAGGGTCGCGGAGGGGAAGCCCCCACCTTATCCCTGAGACCGCCAGCCTAGGGCGAGGCACCGACACCGGACCGGGCCGCGCTGCGGGCCCCGGGCACTTCGGGCGTACCCTCGCGCGTTGGCAGGGGCGTGTCTGACAAATAGCGTCGTCCCGCCGTAGGCGGGGCGGGAAGAGGCCAGGTGCGTGCGATGGCAAGGCGGAGGGGCGAGAGCGCAGCGGGCTGCGCCGAGCTCCGACAACGCAGCCAGCGTGCGTGCATGGCCCCTTCCCGCAGACGGGATTTGTCAGACACGCCCCTGGAAAACCGTCGTCACGAAGGGCATTCGTCATGAATCTCGAGCAGGCCGGCTCCGTCGAGGAGCGCGGTGAGCGGATCCTTCAGGTCATCGACGCCGCCTTCGGCGAGCTGCTGGCCGCGGACCCCGCCGCCTTCCAGGTGAAGTTCCGGAAGATGGCCGCCTCGGCGTTCGCCTTCTACCGCGGCACCGCCTGCCTGTTCTACGCGGACCTGGACGGCGAGAAGGACGGCGGGCCGTTCCTGGACGAGCGGACCTCGCGGGTGTGGATGCACGGCGATCTGCACGCCGAGAACTTCGGCACCTACATGGACGCCAACGGGCGGCTCGCGTTCAACGTCAACGACTTCGACGAGGCCTACGTCGGCCCGTTCACCTGGGACGTGAAGCGGTTCGCCGCCTCCGTGGCACTGCTGGGCTACACCAAGGCGCTCAGCGACGAGCAGATCACCGCTCTGGTGCGCACCTACGCGACCGCCTACCGCGAGCGCATCCGCGCGCTGGCGACCGGCGAGAAGAACGACGGGGTGCCCACGCTGAACCTGGACACCGCCGAGGGCCCGGTGCTGGGGGCGCTGCGGGCGGCACGGATGAACACCCGGTTCGCCCTGCTGGAGACGATGACGGAGGTCCGGGACTTCGAACGCCGTTTCACGCCGGGCGGCGGCACGGTCGACCTGGACTCGGCGACCCGGTACAAGGTCCTGTCGGCCTTCGACGCCTACCTGGAGACGCTGCCGGGGGCGACCCAGTTCCGGCCCGACGCGTACCGGGTGAAGGACGTGGTGGGCCGCCGGGGCGTGGGGATCGGCAGCGCCGGGCTGCCGTCGTACAACATCCTGCTGGAGGGGCACAGCGACGCCCTGGAGAACGACCTGGTCATCTACATGAAGCAGGCGCAGACGCCGGCCGTCTCGGCGCACGTGACCGACGCACGGATCCGGGAGTACTTCCATCACGAGGGGCACCGCACCGTGATCTCGCAGCGGGCGCTGCAGGCGCACGCGGACCCGTGGCTGGGCTGGACGGAGCTGGACGGCTCCGGACAGCTGGTGGCCGAGGTCTCGCCGTACGCGGTCGACC
>DASSBO010000043.1:0-13903 GCA_035698655.1 Streptomyces sp. | reverse complement strand
GTAGGCGGTGGACGACGCGATGCGCGGTGTGGCGGCGGCCGAGGCGGCGGCAGCGGCCGCCTCGGCGGCGTCGCGGTGCCGGTCGAGGGCACGGGCTGCGGCCGCGGCCCGCGCGCCGGACGGCCGCTCGATGACCTCCTGTGCGTAGCGGTGCAGCCGCAGCAGCAGCCGGACGTGGTGCCAGGCGGCGTCCTCGCGGACGGCGTCGGCCGGCGGCAGCGCGTCGACGGCCCCGGCGAGGCGGCGGCGGGCCTGCTCGGCGAGCGGGGCCAGTGCCCGGTGGGCGGGGCGTGCGGCGGTGACGGGGTCGAGGGGTGCCTCGGAGGCGAGGACGGCGACGGCGTCGGCCACCGCGTGGAAACGGGCGGATCCGACGGCGCGCAGGGCGGCGGAGTGCGCGCGGGTGCGGGCCAGGGTGAGGCGGCGGTCGAGCAGTGCGCCGGCCCGGGCAGCGCCGGCCGACAGCGCGTTGCGGCCGCCGTTCGGGTCGGCTGCGGCGCGGCGTGCGGCGCCCGCCTCCGTCAGCCGTTGCAGCGCGGCGGCCAGCCGTTCCTGCCGGGCGGCGTAGGCGTACTCGCGGGACAGCGTGGCCGCCAGCCAGGCCAGCTCGCCACGTGTCCGGTCGGCCCAGTCGCGGTCCAGGCAGCCACGGAAGGTGTGCAGGGTCGCGGACAGCCGCCGCGCGGAGCGACGCAGGTCCCGCACGGCCTCCGCGGCCCCGAGGGCCGATCCGCCCGCCTCGCGGTGCCGCCGCAGCGCACGCTGCACCTGCGCGGCGTGGCCGCGCAGGTACCCGCCCAGCAGTTCCCCGGCGTCGGCGTCCGCGACGGCGACCGGGGTACAGGCGATGGCCGACGGCGCCGGGGGCCGTGCGTCAGGTGGTCGGGGCACGCCGGCGCCTCCGGGCGTCGATGAGCGATTCCTGGATGTTGCGCAGCGGCCGCCCCTCGGCGTCGAGGGCGACGCGGGTCCAGTCGCCGTCCGGGCCGAGGTGCCAGGAGGCGGTGGCGTCCGACATGCCGGTCTCCAGCAGCGCGTTCAGGGAGGCGATGTGCCCGGGGTCGGTGACGCGCAGCAGCGTCTCGATGCGCCGGTCGAGGTTGCGGTGCATCATGTCGGCGCTGCCCAGCCACACCTCGGGCTCGCCGCCGTTGCCGAAGGCGAAGACCCGGGAGTGTTCGAGGAACCGGCCGAGCACGCTGCGGACCCGGATGTGTTCGCTGAGCCCGGGCACGCCGGGCCGCAGTGCGCAGATGCCGCGCACCCACACGTCGACCGGCACGCCGGCCTGCGAGGCGCGGTAGAGGGCGTCGATGACGGCCTCGTCGACGATGGAGTTCACCTTGATGCGGATGAACGCCTCGCGCCCGGCCTGCCGGTGGCCGGTCTCGCGGCGGATGCGGGTGAGCAGGCCCTCGCGCAGCGAGCGCGGGGCGACCATCAGCCGCCGGTAGATGGCGCGCCGCGAGTAGCCGGACAGCCGGTTGAACAGGTCGGACAGGTCGGCGCCGACGTGCGGGTCGGCGGTGAGCAGGCCCAGGTCCTCGTACAGCCGCGCCGTCTTGGGGTGGTAGTTGCCGGTGCCGACATGCGAGTAGCGGCGCAGCCCGTCGCCCTCCTGTCGGACGACCAGCGACAGTTTGCAGTGCGTCTTGAGCCCGACGAGCCCGTAGACGACGTGGCAGCCGGACTCCTCCAGCTTCCGCGCCCAGGTGATGTTGGCCTGTTCGTCGAAGCGGGCCTTGAGTTCGACGAGGACGAGGACCTGTTTGCCGGACTCGGCGGCGTCGATCAGCGCGTCGACGATCGGCGAGTCGCCGGAGGTGCGGTACAGCGTCTGCTTGATGGCCAGGACGTCCGGGTCGGCGGCGGCCTGTTCCAGGAAGGCCTGCACGGAGGTGGAGAAGGAGTCGTAGGGGTGGTGCAGCAGCACGTCGCGCTCGCGCAGGGCCGCGAAGATGTCGGGCGCCGACGCGGACTCGACCTCCGCCAGGTCGCGGTGCGTGCCACCCACGAACTTGCGGAACTTCAGGTCGGGCCGGTCCATCGTGGAGGCGATCCCGGACAGCCCCGTCAGGTCCAGCGGGCCGGGCAGCGGGTAGACCTCCGCCTCGCCGATCTTCAGCTCGCGCACCAGCAGGTCCAGCACGTACGGGTCGATGGACTCCTCGACCTCCAGGCGCACCGGCGGCCCGAAGCGGCGCCGCATCAGTTCCTTCTCCAGGGCCTGCAGCAGGTTCTCGGTGTCGTCCTCCTCGACCTCCACGTCCTCGTTGCGCGTGACGCGGAACATGTGGTGCCCGAGCACCTCCATGCCGGGGAAGAGTTCCTCCAGGTGCGCGGCGATGACGTCCTCGAGCGGCACGTAGCGCTGCGGTGAGGCCTCCAGGAAGCGGGACAGCAGCGGCGGCACCTTGACCCGCGCGAAGTGGTGGTGGCCGCTGACCGGGTTGCGCACGACGACGGCCAGGTTCAGCGACAGGCCCGATATGTAGGGGAAGGGGTGCGCCGGGTCGACGGCCAGCGGGGTGAGGACGGGGTAGATCTGCTGCCGGAAGAGGGTGAACAGCCGGGCCTGTTCCTTCTCGGTCAGCTCCGGCCAGCGGATCAGGTGCAGCCCCTCATCGGCCAGCGCCGGTGCGACGTCCTGCTGGAAGCAGGCGGCGTGCCGGGCCATCAGCTCACGCGAGCGGTTCCAGATGAGTTCCAGCACCTCGCGGGGCTGCAGGCCGGACGCCGAGCGGGTCGCGACGCCGGTCGCGATGCGGCGCTTGAGGCCGGCGACGCGCACCATGAAGAACTCGTCGAGGTTCCCGGCGAAGATCGCCAGGAAGTTCGCCCGCTCCAGCAGCGGGGTGCTCGGGTCCTCGGCCAGTTCCAGCACCCGCTCGTTGAACGCCAGCCAGCTGCGCTCCCGGTCCAGGAAGCGGCCGCCGGGCAGGTCGGCGCCCTCGGCGTCGGGGCCTTCGGCCTCCTCGTAGACGTCCGGGTCGGCGTCCAGGTCCGGGTCCAGTCCGGGCGTGGCGGATCCGACGGCGTTGGGCCGGTGCGCCGCGATCGATCCGACGGAGGGCTGTGCGGTCTGGGTGCGCGGTACGGCTGGCTGGCTCATGTCCCCATTGTTCCGCCCGCCGGGCACACCCGGCACGACGAATACGGAGCGAACGGCCGGCTGCATGCGGCTGAGCCTCGCAAGCGTGCGTGAACGCACGGTTACCCGCGGATGTCGGGGCGGCGGACCGTGTCCTGCCGGGCGGCTACGCCCGGCCGCGGCGGGCCAGCGCGTCGGCGACGAGACCGGTGGTCGCTGCGTAGACGCCCTTGTGCAGCAGGTCCACGACCAGTTCCCGGCGGGGCCACGTCCACGGCGGGGCGCCGACCCCGGTGGCGTTCTCCAGCGTCTGGTCGTTGGTGAGCCGCAGCACGAAGAACATCGCGGAGGCCCACGGCCCGCGCAGGCCGGCAGCGGCCATCACCCCGCGGAAGGCGCCGATCGCGGCGCCCTGGCCGACGTGCATGGCCCAGTTGCGTCCGGTGGCCGGACGGCCGGAGGCCTCGGTCAGGTGCAGCAGCTGCTCGAGCGTGCGGGCGGGCACGTACGAGGACGGCCGGCCGGTCACCCGTTGCTCGGCCTTCTCACCGATCGTCATGACGGCGACACCGACGGTGCCGGCGGCCGCGCCCTGTGCGAGAGCTCGCTTCCACATGCGGCCGGGGTACCCCATGCCGTGGCCGGCATGCCGTCGGCGCCGGCCCGCGCCGTGGACGCGGCCTGGCCGTCAGCTCTCGGTGCGGTACATCAGGTCCGCCTCGTGCGTGGTGAAACCGAGGCGTTCGTAGACCGCCATCGCGGGGGCGTTGTCGGCGTCGACGTACAGCATCGCCGTGGGCAGGCCGCGGTCGCGGGCCAGGTGGCGCAGGCCGATCGTGGTCAGCGCGCGGCCCAGGCCGCTGCCCTGCTCGCCGGGGGCGACGCCGAGCACGTACACCTCGCCGAGCTGCTCGGCGCTGTGCACCTTCGTCCAGTGGAAGCCGACGAGCCGGCCGTCG
Organism: Streptomyces sp.; assembly: GCA_035698655.1. Classification (GTDB taxonomy): domain Bacteria; phylum Actinomycetota; class Actinomycetes; order Streptomycetales; family Streptomycetaceae; genus Streptomyces. The sequence continues at coordinate 9,853 of DASSBO010000043.1, read as the reverse complement.
CGTTCGGCGAGGAAGAAGCCGGCCGGGTCGAACCACGGCTCGGCCTTGCGGTCGTCCAGGTCGCGCTGGGTGAGACCGCCCTGTTCCGGGTGGTGCGCGAACGCCTCGGCGTTGAGCGCCAGCCAGGCCGCGTCGTCCGCGCCCGGCACGAAGGCCCGCACGCGCACGCCGTCCGGCACCGTCGCTTCGGCCTCGGCGGCGCCTGCCAACGGGCGGCGCAGCTGCCGCAGTTCACGAAAGAGGGTCAGGCCCAGCAGCTGGGCGAGGTGCCGGGCGCCCGGGTGGCCGCCGTGCGCCCACATGCGCAGCCGGCGGCCGGAGGCGGTCAGCAGTTCCTGGCCGAGCCGGCGGCCGTAGCCGCGGCCCCGGTGCCCCGGGTGCACGACGAGCTCGCCGACGGGCGCCTCCACCGGATCGGTGTCCTCCAGTTGCCCGTATCCGACGAGTGTCCCCTCCGAGCGCAGCATCAGATGCCGCACGCCGGCGCGGCGTCCGCCGCGCAGTTGCAGCCGGCCCTGCTCGGAGACCGCGTACTGGCCGTCGGCCCGGGCCGCCGCGTCGATCAGGTCCTGGACTTCTCGCAGAGCCTCCGGGGACACCTCGTCCACCACCACCACGTCGTTCATGGAAGGGAGCCTACGGGTTCGGCGCACCATCAAGCGGAAACCCACTTGTCACTTCCCGACCGCTGACACGCTACGCGCGTGGACCGTAGGCTGCCCTCCTGCTGCTCACCCATCTTCCGAGGGGGACCACGACCTGATGAGGGCACCACTGACACCCAGACGCCGGCTCGTCGCGACGGCCGCCGTGCTGGCGACCGCCGCCGGTCTGCTCGGCGGCGCGACGGCCGCGAGCGCCGAGAGCGCCGCAGGCCACCACGGACACGGACACCACGGCCACCACGGCCGGTTCGTGGACGTGCAGATGCTGTCGTTCAACGACTTCCACGGCAACCTCGAGCCCCCGCAGGGCTCTTCCGGCCGCATCACCGAGCGGATGCCCGACGGCACCACCCGCGAGGTGCAGGCCGGCGGCGTGGAGTACCTCGCCTCGAGCCTGCGCAAGGCCCGCGAGGGGCACCGCTACTCGGTGACGGCCGCCGCCGGCGACCTCGTCGGCGCCAGCCCGCTGCTGTCCGGCCTGTTCCACGACGAGCCGACGATCGAGGCGATGAACAAGCTCGGCCTCGACGTCACCTCCGTGGGCAACCACGAGTTCGACGAGGGCATCGACGAGATCAGGCGCCTGGAGAACGGCGGCTGCCACCCGGAGGACGGCTGCTACGGCGACCACACCTTCGGGGGCTCCGACTTCCCCTACCTCGGCGCGAACGTCACCGACGAGAAGACCGGCAAGCCGGCCCTGAAGCCGTACATGGTGTGGAAGCACGACGGCGTCAAGATCGGCTTCATCGGCGTGACGCTGGAGGGCACCCCGAACATCGTCTCGGCCGAGGGCGTCAAGGGCCTGAAGTTCCACGACGAGGTCGCCACGATCAACAAGTACGCCAAGGAACTGCAGCACAAGGGCGTCAAGTCGATCGTCGCGCTGATCCACGAGGGCGGCTACCCCAGCGGTGACGCCTACAACGACGACTGCGACAGCGACGGACCCGGCTCCGGCCTGTCCGGCCCGATCGTCGACATCGCCGAGAACGTCACCCCGAAGGTCGACGCCCTGGTCACCGGGCACACCCACCAGGCGTACGTGTGCACCATCCCCGACCCGTCGGGTGCGCCGCGCATGGTCACCTCGGCCTCCTCGTTCGGGCGGCTGTACACGGACACCACGCTGACCTACGACCGCGCCACGAAGGACATCGTCCGCACCAGCGTCGAGTCGGCCAACCACGTCGTGAACCGCGAGCAGCCCAAGGCCGCGGACATGACGAAGCTGATCGACCGCTGGAAGGAGCTGGCCGCCCCGATCGCCAACGAGCCGATCGGCTACATCTCCGAGGACATCCCCCGCAGCGGCGTCGAGTCCCCGCTGGGCGACCTGATCGCGGACGCGCAACTGGCGTCCGTGGCGGACCAGCAGCCCGACCTGACGCTGATGAACCCGGGCGGCATCCGCTCCGACCTGGTCTACGCGGCCTCCGGCAGCGAGGGCGACGGCGTGGTCACCTACGCCGAGGGCTTCACCGTCCAGCCGTTCTCCAACACGGTCAACGTCGAGGACCTGACGGGCGCCCAGCTGCTGCAGGTGCTGCGCGAACAGGTCAGCGGCGCGAACGCCGAGTCGCCGAAGATCCTGCAGGTCTCCGACGGCTTCACCTACACCCTGGACCTGACGAAGTCCGGCGCCGACCGGGTCGTGGCGGACTCGGTGCGGCTGAACGGCGAGCCGATCGACCCCGACGCCATCTACCGCGTGGCGCTGAACAACTTCCTGGCCGGCGGCGGCGACGGGTTCCCGACCCTCGCCGAGGGCACCAACGAGTACGTGGGCGGTGACGACCTGGCCGCGTTCCAGGACTACCTGACCGCGAACTCCTCGGCCTCCGACCCGCTGCAGGCGCCGGCGGCCGACCGCATCACCGTCGTGCAGTGACGCACTGACGCCCGCACGAGAAACCGCCGCCCGTCCCGGCAACCGGGGCGGGCGGCGTCGTGCTCACTCCGGCAGGCCGGGCGGCGGCGTGGGCGCGCCGGGCAGCCGCAGCACGGCCTCGGTGCCGCCGCCGTCCGCCGGCTGCAGCTCCACCTCGCCGCCGGCCTGGCGCACCGTGCGGGCCACGATGGACAGGCCCAGCCCCGACCCGGGCAGGCCGCGCGCGGTCGGCGAACGCCAGAACCGGTCGAAGACGTAGGGCAGTTCGTCCGCCGGCACGCCGGCGCCCCGGTCCCGCACCCGCAGCGTGCCGCCGTCCGTCAGCCGCACGGTCACCTCGCCGCCGGCCGGGCTGAACTTCAGCGCGTTGTCCAGCAGGTTGATCACGGCCCGCTCCAGCGCCGCACCCTCCCCGCGCACGTACCAGGGCGCCAGGTCCGTCGTCACCGTGACGTCCTGCTTGCGCAGCCGGGCCCGCTGCACCGCGCGGTCCGCCACCTCGTGCAGCGCGACGACCTCCGGCGTGCCGCCGGGCGCCGCGTCGGGCCGGGACAGCTCCTGCAGGTCGCCGATGAGCGCGGCCAGTTCGGTCATCTGCGCCTTGACGGAGGCGAACAGCTCCGCGCGGTCCTCGGGCGGCAGGGAGCGGCCGGTCTCCTCGCTGCGGGCGAGCAGGTCGATGTTGGTGCGCAGCGAGGTGAGCGGGGTGCGCAGTTCGTGTCCGGCGTCGCCGATGAGCTGCTGCTGCAGGTCGCGGGAGGAGGCGAGCGCGGCGGTCATGGAGTTGAACGAGCGGGACAGCCGGGCGATCTCGTCGTCACCGTGCACGGGGATGCGCACCGCCAGGTCCTCGGTGCGGGCGACGTGTTCGACGGCGCCGGTCAGCCGGTCGACCGGGCGCAGCCCGGCCCGGGCCAGCGCCACGCCCGCGCCGGCGGCCCCGAGCACGCCGGCGGCGGCGACCAGCCCGAGGACGAGGACGAGGGTGTCCAGGGCGTCGTGCACCTCGTTGAGCGGGCGCGCCACGGACACGGCGAAGTGGGTGCCCTCCAGCGGCGTCGTCCACACGCGGTAGTCGGAGCCGTCGGCCGCCTGCGCGTCGTGCAGCGCCCCCGGCCGTCCGCCGCGGGCGACGGCCTTGTCGGCGGAGGACACGTGCAGCGGCTGGTCGCCGAAGACGATGCAGCTGTCGCCGGTCACGTCGACGATCTGCACGGTCGAGTCGAACGGGTTGGGCACCGAGTTGCGTTCGCGTGAGGAGACCGGCGTGCACTGCCCGGACTTGAGCTGGTTGTACACCACCTGGTCCGGCACCCGGTTGTGCCGCAGCGCGTCGTCGAGCGAGTCGATGAGCTGGGCCCGCACCAGGAACCAGGCGGCCGTCGCGCAGGCCGCCACCGCCACCGCCACCGCGGCCGCCACCAGCAGGGCGAGCCGGGAACGCAGCGGCAGCGCGTTGAGGCGGCGCAGCGGTCGCACTACTCGCTGTCCCTCAGCACGTAGCCGACGCCGCGCACGGTGTGCACCAGCCGCGGCTCGCCGCCCGCCTCGGTCTTGCGGCGCAGGTACATCACGTACACGTCGAGCGAGTTGGAGGAGGGCTCGAAGTCGAAGCCCCACACGGCCTTGAGGATCTGCTCGCGGGTGAGCACCTGCCGCGGGTGGGCCAGGAACATCTCCAGCAGCGTGTACTCGGTGCGGGTCAGGTCGACGGGCCGGGTGCCGCGGGTGACCTCGCGGGTGGCGAGGTTCATCGTCAGGTCCGCGTACGCCAGGGTCTCGCCCTCGCCGACGCCGGCGGCCTCCTCCGCGTAGCTGCTGCGGCGCAGCAGGGCGCGGACGCGGGCCAGGAGTTCGTCGAGCTCGAACGGCTTGACCAGGTAGTCGTCCGCGCCGGCGTCCAGGCCGGTGACGCGGTCGCCGACGGTGTCGCGTGCGGTCAGCATGAGGATGGGGGTGCGGGCGCCGTCGGCGCGCAGCCGGCGGGCGGCCGTCAGCCCGTCCATGCGGGGCATGAGCACGTCGAGGATGATCAGCTCGGGCTCCTCCTCGGCGGCCCGGGCCAGGGCGTCCAGCCCGTCGACGGCCGTCCGCGTCTCGTAGCCCTCGAAGGTGAGACTGCGGCGCAGCGCGTTGCGGACGTCCGGGTCGTCGTCCACGATCAGCACGCTCATGCCCTCCAGCTTGTCATCACCCTCCATCGCCGGCACGCAGGTCGCCGAGAAGCTGCTGCACGTCGTCGATCGGGATGGCGAACCCGAGGCCGACGCTGCCGGCGTCCGAGGAGTTGGAGGCGGGGCTGTACATGGCGGAGTTGATGCCGATGACCTCGCCCTGCATGTTCACCAGCGCGCCGCCGGAGTTGCCCGGGTTGAGGGACGCGTCGGTCTGCAGCGCCTTGTAGGTGGTCGTGTCGGAGCCGAGTTGCCCGTTGTACTGGCCGCCGCCGAACTCGAACGGCCACGGCTGTCCCTGGCGGGGCTGGTCGCCGTGCTCCACCGGCACGGTCACCTTGCGGCCCTTGGCGGAGACGATCCCGCTGGTCACGGTGCCGGTCAGGCCCTCCGGGGAGCCGATGGCCACCACCTTGTCGCCGACCTCCACCTTGGAGGAGTCGCCGAGGGTGGCCGGCTGCAGACCGGACACGCCGCGGGCCTGGATGAGCGCGATGTCGTGCTCGGGGCTGGTCCCGACGACGTCGGCGGCCGCCTTGTCGCCGTTCGCGAACGTCACGACGACCTGCTGCGCGCCGGCGATGACGTGGTTGTTGGTGAGGATCTGCCCGTCGTCGGTGACGATGACGCCCGATCCGGTGGCCTTGCCCGACGCCGAGGTCGCGGTGATCTCGACGACGCTCTTGCGGACGGCGTCGACGACGTCCGAGACGCTGTTGCCCTGGACGGCGGCCGCGTTCGTCCCGGCGACGGCTGCCGTGCCGCTGCCGCCGCCCGGGCCGCCGAACGTCTGGTCGACGAACGTGGCCGTCCCGCCGCCGACGACGGCCGACGCGATCGCCACGGCGGCGACCAGCGCGACCGGCCGGCGCCTGCGGTGCGGCACGCCGTGCCCGCCGGTGCCGCCGTGGGCGGCGGCGGGCTCGTAGTCGGGGCGGGGCGGATACGGAGTGTGCGGGTCGTAGTGGGTCATGTCCCCTACGCTGCGCGCGCAGGATGAGAGTTCTCTGAGACCCGGCTGAGGACCTTCTGCGAATCCCTCTCTCAGGCGACGGCGGCCGTCACGGCGGCCCTGGCGGACCGGGCGTCGGGGGCGGCGAGGGCCGTCCGGGCCAGCCGGCGGCAGTCGTCCAGGGTGTGGGACGCCAGGGCCGCACGGACGTCGGGCAGGGCTCCCGGGGCCGCCGACAGGCTCGTCACACCGAGGCCGGTCAGGACCAGCGCCAGCGCCGGGTCGGCCGCCGCCTCGCCGCACACGCCGACCGGGCGGTCGTGCCCGGCGCCGGCCTCGGCCGTCGCCTGGACCAGCGACAGCAGCGCCGGCTGCCACGGGTCGAGCAGCGCGGCCAGTGAGCCGAGCGTGCGGTCGGCGGCGAAGGTGTACTGCGCCAGGTCGTTGGTGCCGATGCTGAGGAAGTCGCAGGCCTGGGCGAGTTGCCCGGCGCGCAGCGCGGCCGCCGGCACCTCGACCATCGACCCGGCGGTGCGCAGCCCGTGCGCCCGTACCCGTTCGGCGAAGTCGGCCGCCTCGGCGGGCACCGACACCATCGGCGCCATCACCCACACCTCGGCGTCGGAGCCCTCGGCCGCCGCGGCGATCGCGGCCAGCTGCGTCTGAAGGAGCTGCGGGTCACGCGTCGCGGTGCGCAGGCCGCGCACGCCGAGCGCCGGGTTCTGCTCGTCGGCGGCGGTGGCGAACGGCAGCGGCTTGTCGGCCCCGGCGTCCAGTGTCCGCACGACGACGCGGCGCCCGGCGAACGCGGCGAACACCTCGCGGTAGGCGGCGGTCTGCTCCTGCGCCGTCGGCGCCTGGGTGCGGTCGAGGTAGAGGAACTCGGTGCGGAAGAGCCCGACGCCTTCGCTGTCGGCCGCGGCGGCGGCCGGCAGTTCGGCCATGCCGCCGAGGTTGACCAGCAGCTTCACCGGGTGCCCGTCGGCCGTACGGCCGGGGCCGTGCACCCGCCCGGCCAGTTCCCGCCGCCGTTCCTCGCGGGCGGCGGCGGCCGCGACCGTCTCCGGCGCCGGGTCGGCCTCGACGGTTCCGGCGGCGCCGTCGACGAGCACCTGCTGCCCGTCGGTCAGTGCGGCGGCGTCCGCGCAGCCGACGACGGCGGGCAGGCCGAGGACCTTCGCCAGGATCGCGGTGTGGCTGGTGGGCCCGCCGCGCTCGGTGACCAGCGCGAGGACCTGCGCCGGGTCGAGCAGCGCGGTGTCGGCGGGCGCGAGGTCGTCGGCGACGAGCACGTACGGCCGGCCCGGGTCGGGCAGGCCAGGCATGGGCAGCCCGAGCAGCGCGGCGACCGCCCGGTCGCGCAGGTCGTCGAGGTCGGCGACGCGTTCGGCGAAGTAGCCGCCGGCGGCCTCGAGGGCGGTGCGGAAGTCGCCGAAGGCGCCGTCGACGGCGTGGGCGGCGTCCATGCCCTCGCCGACGAGGGCGGCGGCGCGGTCGGCGAGGGCCGGGTCGGCGGCCATCATGGCCTGCGCCGAGAGCACCTGGGCTGCGGTCCCCTCGGCGGCGGACGCCCGTTCCTCCAGGTCGGCGGCGACCTTCGCCAGCACCTCGCGGACGGCGGTCTCCCGCGCCGGCGCGTCCGCCGCGGCCACCGGCTGCGGTGCGGGCAGCACGGGCGCGGCCGCCATGCGGGCGACGGTCCCGGCGACGCTGCCGCCGCCGGTGCCGATGCCGGTCATCACCTGCGCCACCGCTACTCCTGCGCGTCCAGGTCGCGGGCGACCAGCGTGGCCAGTTCCTCGACGGCCGCGTCCGCGCCGTCGCCCTCGGCGGCGAGCACGACGGACTCGCCGTGCTTGGCGCCGAGCGCGAGGACGGACAGCAGGCTGCGGGCGTCGACGGGCGGCTGCCCGTCGCGGGCGACGGTGACCTTGACCGGCAGCCGGGTCGCGGCCTGCACGAACAGCGAGGCGGGGCGCGCGTGCAGCCCGGTGCGGGAGCCGATGACGACGGTGCGCTCTGGCATGGGGATCGTTCTCCTGACGAATACGGGGGACGGGGAGGGGTCAGGCAGCGACGGGAGTGCCGGGCTGCGGCGTGCGCTGCTCGGCGTCGTCGGCGGCGGACGGCTCCTTGGAGGTGTCGGCGGTCCGGCGCAGGCCCTTGAGCAGGACGACGCTCCCTGCCGTCACCACCGTGCCGGCCGCGACGGCGGCCAGGTACAGCAACGGGTCGCCGATCAGCGGGACGACGAACACGCCGCCGTGCGGGGCGCGCAGCGTGCAGTCGAAGGCCATCGACAGGGCGCCGGTGACCGCGCCGCCGGCCATCGCCGACGGGATGACCCGCAGCGGGTCCGCGGCGGCGAACGGGATGGCGCCCTCGCTGATGAAGGAGGCGCCCAGCACCCAGGCGGCCTTGCCGTTCTCCCGCTCGGCCTTGGTGAACAGCCTGCCGCGGATCGTGGTGGCCAGCGCCATGCCCAACGGCGGCACCATGCCGGCCGCCATCACGGCCGCCATGACCTTCAGGCCGCCCTCGGTGGGGTTGGCCAGGCCGCCGACCGCGAAGGCGTAGGCGACCTTGTTGACCGGGCCGCCCAGGTCGAAGCACATCATCAGACCGAGCAGCACGCCCAGCAGCACCGCGTTGGCGCCGGACAGGCCGCTGAGCCAGTCGGTGAGCGCCGACTGCAGGGCGGCGATGGGCTTGCCGATGACGACGAACATCAGGAAGCCGACCACGGCGGAGGAGAGCAGCGGTATCACCACCACCGGCATCAGGCCGCGCAGCACCGGCGGTATGCGCACCCGCTGGATGGCCATCACGACGCCGCCCGCCAGCAGGCCGGCCACCAGGCCGCCGAGGAACCCCGCCTGGATGGTGACGGCGATCGCGCCGCCGACGATGCCCGGCACCAGCCCGGGCCGGTCCGCCATGCCGTAGGCGATGTACCCGGCGAGGATCGGCACCAGGAAGCCGAAGGCGGCGCTGCCGATCTGGTACATCAGCGCGGCCCAGCTGTCGGCCTGCGTCCAGGTGAAGTGGTCGGCGACGGAGGGCGCGTCGGTGATGTGGAAGCCGCCGACGGCGAAGGACAACGCGATGAGGAGACCGCCCGCGGCGACGAACGGGACCATGTAGCTGACGCCCGTCATCAGCCAGGTGCGCAGCTTGGTGACGGCGTGCTCGCGGTGCGCGTCGTCCTCGGCGGCCGGCGACGGCGCGGCGGCGGATCCGTCGGTCTCGCCCCGCTCGGCCTTGCCGCGCACCTCGGTCAGGAGCTCGCCGGGCCGGTTGATCGCGGACTTCACGCCGACGTCGACGGTGGGCTTGCCGGCGAACCTCTCCCGCTCCCGCACCTCGACGTCGTGCGCGAGGATCACTCCGTCGGCGGCCGCGACGATCGCCGGGTCGAGCCGGGTGAACCCGGCCGAGCCCTGCGTCTCGACGGCGATCTCGACGCCCGCGGCCTCGGCGGCACGCTCGAGGGACTCGGCGGCCATGTAGGTGTGCGCGATCCCCGTCGGGCAGGAGGTGACGGCCACCAGCCGCAGCGGCCGGCCGCCGGGGGCGGCCGGGCCCGGCACGGCGGCCTTGTCACCGTCCGCACCGTCGCCGGCCGGCGGCTGGTCGCCGCGGATCAGGGCGGCGGCCGAGGCCGGGTCGGCCGTCGCACGGAGAGCTCCGGTGAAGTCCGGGTCCATCAGGTGGCGCGCCAGTTCCGACAGGATGGCGAGGTGGTCGGTGTCCGCGCCGGCAGGTGCGGCGATCAGAAAGATCAGGTCCGCCGGGCCGTCGGCGGCGCCGAAGTCGACGCCGTCCGCGCTGCGCCCGAAGGCCAGTGTCGGTTCGGTGACGTGCTCGCTGCGGCAGTGCGGGATGCCGATGCCGCCGTCCATGCCGGTGGGCATCTGGGCCTCGCGGGCGGCGACGTCCGCGAGGAAGCCGTCGAGGTCGGTGACCCGTCCCGCGGCGGCCGCCCGCTCGGCCAGTGACCGGGCGGCGGCTTCCTTGCTGTCGGCGGACAGGTCGAGGTCGACCAGGTCCGCGGTGATCAGTTCACTCATCGCGGCTCCTTGCTCGCGGGGCGGGCGGGCGCTCACGGCATGGGCTCCGTGAGCGCGCGGTCCAGGGGGACGTCGGCGTTCGTGGTGACCGCGTCGGGGTC
>DASSBO010000042.1:0-4845 GCA_035698655.1 Streptomyces sp. | reverse complement strand
CGGAGACACCAGCCCGAAGGCGGCCGCCGACAAGGTCGGCAAGGCCTACGGCAAGCTGCTCAAGGACTACAAGTAGGGGACTGACCGACCCATGGCTGTGGACACCGGCCGGTCGGCGGCGCAGGCCGCGGGAGGAGCAACCGGCTCCGCCCGCGGCCGCGGCCGCGCGGCCGACAGGAACGACAAGGCCCCCGGACCGCTGCGCAGAGCGCTCGACCGGCATTGGTACGCGTGGACGATGGTGGCCCCGGTGGTCATCGTCATCGCCGTCATCATCGGCTATCCGCTGGGCCGCGGGATCTACCTGTCGCTGACGAACGCGAACGAGGCCAACGTCGCCCGCGACATCGGCGTCAACCACATACCGGCGACCTACGACTTCATCGGCCTGGACAACTACGTCGCCATCCTCGGCGACAGCGTGTTCTGGGACCGGCTGGTGTGGACGCTGATCTGGACCGTCGGCTGCGTCGGCGTCACCTTCACCCTCGGCCTGACCCTGGCCGTCATGCTCAACCGGCAGCTGAAGGGCCGCACCTTCTACCGCATTGCGATGATCGTGCCGTGGGGCGTGCCGGCCTTCGTCTCGGTCTTCGCCTGGCGGATGCTCTTCAACGAGAAGTACGGCATCCTCAACAAGATCCTCGACGGCGGCGGCATCGACGGCGTTCCGTGGCTGAGCGACCCCACCTGGGCCAAGGCCGCCGTGATCGCCGTCAACGTGTGGCTCGGCGTGCCCTTCATGATCGTGGCGATGCTGGGAGCCCTGCAGGCCATCCCCACCGAGCTGTACGAGGCCGCCGAGATGGACGGTGCCGGGCCCTGGCAGCGCTTTCGCAACATCACGCTGCCCGGCGTGCGCGCCGTGAGCACCACCGTGATCCTGCTGAGCACCATCTGGACGTTCAACATGTTCCCGGTCATCTACCTGCTGACCAGCGGCGGACCGGGTGACAGCACGGAGATCCTGGTGACCTACGCCTACCGGCTCTCCTTCGCGATCAGCCCGCGGGACTTCGCCACGTCCGCCGCCTGGGGCGTGCTCATCCTCGTCCTGCTGTCGCTGTTCACCCTGGTCTACCGACGCGCACTGAAGAAGCAGGGAGAGGTGTGGTGACGATGCGCTCCCAGAAGAGAACCCCGCTGGCGTCCGCCGGCCTGCACGCCGGGATGCTGCTCGGCACCGTCGTCGCGCTGTTCCCGCCGCTGTGGCTGCTGGTGACGTCCTTCAAGCCGGAGAACGAGGCGTTCACCACCGCCCTGGTGAAGGACTTCACCTTCGGCAACTACAGCCACGTCCTGGCCGACACCCACTTCCTGACGTGGTTCGGCAACTCGCTGATCGTCGTGTTCGGCACGACCGTCATCGGGGTGCTGATCTCCTCGACCACCGGCTACGCGCTGAGCCGCTTCCGGTTCCCCGGCATGCGGCCGCTGATGTGGGTGCTGCTGATCACGCAGATGTTCCCGATGGCGGTGCTCATCGTGCCGCTGTACAACACCCTGGGCAGGTTCGGGCTGCTCAACCAGCCCGTCGGCCTGATCATCACCTACCTGACCATCGCCGTGCCGTTCTGCGCCTGGATGATGAAGGGCTTCTTCGACACCGTGCCCGTCTCCATCGACGAGTCCGGGCGCGTCGACGGGCTCAGCCCCTTCGGCACCTTCTGGCGCCTGATCATGCCGCTGGCCAAGCCCGGTCTGGCCGTCACCGGCTTCTACACCTTCGTCACCGCCTGGGCCGAAGTCGCCTACGCCACCGCGTTCATGACCGGTGAGCAGAACATGACGCTCGCCGGCGGCCTGCAGACCTTCGTCAACCGCTACGGCGCCGACTGGGGTTCGATGACGGCCGCCGCCGTCGTCATCGCCGTGCCCGCCGCCGCGGTCTTCGGCTTCGCCCAGCGCTACCTCGTCTCCGGAATGACGGCGGGCGCCGTCAAGTCCTGACCGCACCGCGCCCGCCCCCACCCGTCCGACACCACCAGGGATGACATGACCCAGCACCTCGCCGCATCCGCCACCGGCACCGCGCACGCCGACGGCCCCACCACCCCGGAGCACCGCCCGGGCTGGTGGCGCGACGCCGTCATCTACCAGGTCTACCCGCGCTCCTTCGCCGACGCCGACGGCGACGGCATGGGCGACCTGGCCGGCGTGCGCACCCGGCTGCCCTATCTCGCCGACCTCGGCGTCGACGCCGTGTGGCTGAGCCCCTTCTACGCCTCCCCGCAGGCCGACGCCGGCTACGACGTCGCCGACTACCGGGCCATCGACCCCATGTTCGGCGACCTGCACGACGCCGACGCCCTCATCCGGGACGCCCACGCCCTCGGCCTGCGCATCATCGTCGACCTCGTGCCCAACCACTCCTCCGACCGCCACGAGTGGTTCCAGCGCGCCCTGCGCGACGGCCCCGGCTCCCCGCTGCGCGACCGCTACCACTTCCGCCCCGGAAAGGGAGCCGACGGCGAAGAACCCCCCAACGACTGGGAGTCCATCTTCGGCGGCCCCGCCTGGACCCGGACGAAGAACCCCGACGGGACCCCCGGCGACTGGTACCTGCACCTGTTCGCCCCCGAACAGCCCGACTTCAACTGGGACAACCCCGCCGTCCGCGACGAGTTCCGCTCCGTGCTGCGCTTCTGGCTCGACATGGGCGTCGACGGCTTCCGCATCGACGTCGCCCACGGCCTGGTCAAGGCCGCAGGCCTCCCCGACGCCGGCGGCTCCGGCCAGTTGCGGCTGCTCGGCGGACAGCCGCTGCCCTTCTTCGACCAGGACGGCGTCCACGAGATCTACCGCGCCTGGCGCCGCATCCTGGCCGAGTACGGCGAGGACCGCATCGGCGTCGCCGAGGCCTGGACGCCCAGCCCGGAGCGCACCGCCCGGTACCTGCGCCACGACGAGCTGCACCAGGCGTTCAACTTCCCCTACCTGAAGACCGGCTGGGACGCCGACGAACTGCGCGAGGTCATCGAGGAGTCCCTGGCCTCGCTGCGCCCGGTCGGCGCCGCCACCACCTGGGTGCTCTCCAACCACGACGTCGTACGCCACCTCACCCGGCTCGGCGGCAGCCCGGAGCGGGCCCGCGCCGCGACGCTGCTGATGCTCGCGCTGCCCGGCTCCGCCTACGTCTACCAGGGCGAGGAACTCGGGCTGCCCGAGGTGCTGGACCTGCCCGACGAGGCCCGCCAGGACCCGTCGTTCTTCAAGGACAACGGGCAGGACGGGCTGCGCGACGGCTGCCGCGTGCCGCTGCCGTGGACCACCGGCGGGCCCTCCTGCGGCTTCGGCGACGGCGGCAGCTGGCTGCCGCAGCCCGACGGGTGGGGCCGGCTCAGCGTCCAGGCGCAGACCGGCGACCCCGCGTCCACGCTCGAGCTGTACCGCCGTGCGCTGCGGGTGCGCCGCGAACACCCGGACCTCGGCGCCGGCGACGCCGTCGAGTGGCTGCCCGCCCCCGAGGGCGTGCTCGCCTTCCGCCGCGGCGACTTCGTGTGCACCGCCAACACCACGCCCGCCGCCGTCGAACTGCCTGCCCTGCCGGGCCGGCTGCTGCTCGCCAGCTGCCCGCACGACGGCGCCGCGGTGCTGCCCGCCGACACCACCGTCTGGTGGACCGTCGTATGACGACGCTGCCGACCGCCCGCCTCGCCGACATCGCCGCGCACGCGGCGGTCAGCGAGGCGACGGTCAGCCGGGTGCTCAACGGCCGCGCCGGCGTCGCGGCCGGCACCCGGCGCAAGGTGCTCGCCGCCCTCGACATGCTCGGCTACGAGCGCCCGGTGCGGCTGCGGCAACGCAGCGCCGGACTCGTCGGGTTGGTCATCCCCGAGCTGACCAACCCGATCTTCCCCGCCTTCGCCCAGGTCATCGAGCAGGCGTTGAGCGGCTACGGCTACACGCCGGTGCTCGGCACCCAGCTACCGGGCGGCGCGACGGAGGACGAACTGGTCGACCAGCTCGTCGAGCGTGGCGTGAGCGGCATCGTCTTCCTGTCCGGCCTGCACGCCGACCTGTCGGCCGACCCGGGCCGCTACACCCGGCTCGCGGGGCGCGGCGTGCCGTTCGTGCTGGTCAACGGCTTCAACGAGCACGTGGCCGCGCCGTTCGTCTCCCCGGACGACCGGGACGCCGCCGCCATCGCCGTGCGGCACCTGGCGGACCTGGGGCACCGCAGGATCGGGCTGGCCGTCGGGCCGCTGCGCTTCGTGCCGTCGCGGCGCAAGGCGGAGGGCTTCGCCGACGCCGTCGCGACGGCCGGCGTGGAAGGCTTCGTGCAGCACACCCTGTTCACCGTCGAGGGCGGCCACGCCGCGGCGGGCGCGCTGCTGGACCAGGGGTGCACGGGGGTGGTCTGCGGCAGCGACCTGATGGCGCTGGGTGCGGTACGGGCCGCGCGGCAGCGTGGCCTGCGCGTGCCGGAGGAGCTGTCGGTCGTCGGCTACGACGACTCCGAGCTCAACGCCTTCACCGACCCGCCGCTGACCACCGTGCGGCAGCCGGTGCGCGCCATGGCCAACGCGGCCGTGCACACGCTGCTGGAGGAGATCGGCGGCAGTCCGGTGCCGCACACCGAGTTCGTCTTCGCACCCGAGCTGGTGGTGCGCGGCTCGACGGCGCAGGCGCCCGCCTGACGGTTCCTCACCGGCAGGCGGCTTCTGCGCAAAGGCTTCCGCAACTTTCTGCAAGCTGTTACGTTCATCGACGTTCCGGCCCGGACGCCCCACACATTCGCTTCTCCCCAGGAGGCAAACGTGGCCAGCAGAAGGCTCGCCGCCGCACTCGCGCTCGTCGCGGGCGCGGCCGGCGCACTCGTCACCGCCCCACCGGCACAGGCCG
>DASSBO010000041.1:0-5140 GCA_035698655.1 Streptomyces sp. | reverse complement strand
GGCGGCGTGGATGTGCGGGTCGGAGGTGCGCAGCGCGGCGTCGACGGCGATGCCGCCGCCGCGGCCGCCGGCCAGGGTCAGCCCGGCCGCCTCGGCCAGGGCGGCGCGCGGCGCGGCGCCGATGGCGGCGAGCACCTCGTGGGCCGGGTGCTCCTCGCCGTCGTCGGTGCGCACAGCCTGGACCATGCCGTCCTCGCCGGTGATCTCGGTCAGTTTCGCGCCGAAGTGGAAGCGCACGCCGTGCGCGCGGTGCAGGTCGGCGAAGACGGTGCCGATCTCGGGGCCGACGACGCCGTGCAGCGGAGTGGGGGCCGGCTCGATGACCGTCACCTCCATGCCGTAGCCGCGGGCGGCTGCGGCCACCTCCAGTCCGATCCAGCCGGCGCCGGCGATGACGAGGTGGCCGTTCTCCTGCCCGCGGGAGGCGAGCACGCCGCGCAGCCGCTCGGCGTGCGCGAGCCGGCGCAGGTGGTGCACGCCGGCCAGGTCCGTGCCGGGGATGTCCAGGCGGCGGGGTTCGGCGCCGGTGGCGAGCAGCAGCGCGTCGTAGTGCACCCGGGCGCCGTCACCCAATTGGACGGCCTTGGTCTCCCGGTCGATCTGCACGGCCGGCTGCCCCAGGTGCAGTTCGACGTCCGCGCCGGCGTACCAGGCCGGCTCGTGCACGAAGACGGACTCGCGTTCCTCCGCACCGGTCAGGTAGCCCTTGGAGAGCGGGGGGCGCTCGTAGGGGTGGTCTCGTTCGTCGCCGATCAGGATGACGCGGCCCGTGAAGCCCTCGGCGCGCAGGGTCTCGGCCGCCTTTGCTCCGGCCAAACCCCCGCCGACGATGACGAAGGTCCGGTGTGCATCCACCACGTGTCTGCCTCCTCGCTGAGACGCTGATGCCCCCCGGCATGACTTCCACACTTCCACACGCGAGCCTGCCCCATCAGGGAGCATGCCGGAAGAGGCCGAGGAGTGTCCGGGCCGGGGCCGTGCGCGGGCTACGGCCGGGTGAGGCGGGCGTGCAGGGTCCGCGCGGAGGCGTCGGTGAGGGAGGCGATCTGGTCGACGAGCACCCGCAGCCGGGCCGCGTCGTCGTCCGCGCCGGCGAAGAGGGCGCGGAAGAGCGGGTCCAGCCCGTCGGGCGCACGCGAGCGCAGCGCGTCGGCCAGTTCGGCCAGCACGACGCGCTGTTCGGCGCGCAGCCGCTCCTGGTCGGGGCGCTGCATGACGTACCGGTCGGCCACCGCCTTGAGCACCGCGCACTCCAGCCGCGTCTCGCGCGGGACGATCAGCTCGGCCGTGTACCGGGTGAGCGAGCCCGATCCGTAGGCCATCCGGGTGGCGCCCTCCGCGGCGAGGCAGAACCGGCCGATGAGCTGGCTGGCGGCGTCCTTGAGCCGGGCCTGGGCGACGGCGGAGCCGTCGTAGCCGTGCGGCCACCACTCCTGCCCGAGCAGCCGGTCGAGTGCGGCGGCCAGTTCGTCCTGTGCGGTCCCGGCCGGTGCGTAGCGGTCGGCGGCGAGGCGGAAGACCTCGCGCCGTTCGGGGTCGGCGAGCAGCAGGTTGGGGTCGAGGTGTCCGGCGTGCAGACCGTCCTCGACGTCGTGCACCGAGTAGGCGACGTCGTCGGACCAGTCCATCACCTGTGCCTCGAAGCAGCGGCGCCGGTCGGGGGCGCCCTCCCGGAACCAGGTGAAGACCGGCAGGTCGTCGGCGTACACCCCGAACTTGGGCACCTGCGGCCCGTCGGGGTGGGCGCCGCGCGGCCAGGGGTACTTGGTGGCCGCGTCGAGGGTGGCGCGCGTGAGGTTGAGGCCGACCCCGACCCGGTCGCCGGACGGACCGTCGACGAAACGTTTGGGCTCCAGCCGGGACAGCAGCCGCAGCGACTGGGCGTTGCCCTCGAAGCCGCCGCACGGTGCGGCGATCTCGTCGAGCACCTGCTCGCCGTTGTGCCCGAACGGCGGGTGGCCGAGATCGTGCGCGAGGCAGGCGGCCTCGACCAGGTCGGGGTCGCAGCCCAGCGCCGCGCCCAACTCCCGTCCGACCTGCGCGCATTCCAGGGAGTGGGTGAGCCGGGTGCGGGGGCTGGCGTCCCAGGCGTGCGCACTGGAGCCGGGCGTGACGACCTGCGTCTTGCCGGCGAGCCGCCGCAGCGCGGCGGAGTGCAGTACGCGCGCACGGTCCCGCTGGAACGCGGTGCGGCCGGGACGCTTGTCCGGCTCGGGCGCCCAGCGCTCGGTCTCGTGCGGTCGCTGCATGCACCGACGGTAACGCCGCGGGCGGCGGCTCGCCGTGCTGCAACCGTGCGGGGCCGTCGGGCGTCGCACCCGGTGTGATGATCGTCTTCGCAGGTGCCCGACGAGCGATGCGCTCCCTCCGTGCACGGCTCCCGCGCACCCGGCGCGGACGCCGACGCGCCGTGCAGGCGGTGGTGGCGTGCTGCGTGCTGGCGCTGCTTCCGGCGACGTGGATCCGGCTGAGCACGTCCGGACGGGTCGTGCACGAGGTGTCCGCCGCGCCCGGGGCGCCGGTGGCCGTGGTGTTCGGGGCGGGGCTGTGGGACGGGGAGCCCTCGCCCTACCTGGCACACCGGCTGGACGCGGCGGTGGGCCTGTACCGGCAGGGCACGGTCCGTGCCGTCCTGGTCAGCGGCGACAACAGCACCGACGACTACGACGAGCCGGACGCGATGCGCCGCTACCTCGTGGCGCACGGCGTGCCGCGCCGCCGGGTGGTCACCGACTACGCGGGCTTCGACACCTGGGACACCTGCACCCGGGCTGCGAGGATCTTCGGCGTGCGGCGCGCGGTGCTGGTCAGTCAGGACTTCCACATCCGCCGCGCGCTGGCGCTGTGCCGGGCGGCGGGGATCGACGCGTACGGGGTGGCGGTACCCGAGCCGCGGGACGTGACCTGGTACGCGGGGTCCGTGCGCGAACTGGCGAGCGCGGTGAAGGCCGCCTTCGACGCGGCGTTCACCCCGGACCCGCACTTCCTGGGCCCGAAGGAGGACGGACTGCGTGCCGTCTCAGGCGCCGGCGGTGGCTGACGGGTCGTCGGTCTCGCGGGCGACCCAGCGCAGGTAGTCCGTGTGGCCGCCGACGAGCGGCGTCGCGATGATTTCCGGCACGTCGTAGGGGTGTTCGCGGCGCAGGTGGGCCTCCAGGGCCGGGTAGCGGTCGGCGCGGGTCTTGCACAGCAGCTGCCACTCGCGGTCGGCCTGCACCGCGCCCTCCCACCGGTAGTAGGAGGTCACCGGCCCGCCGACCTGCACGCAGGCGGCCAGCCGCTGCTCCACGAGGCCGCGGGCGAGGCGCTCGGCCTCCTCGGCGCTGTCGACGGTGGTCAGGACGGTGACGATCTCCGGCATGCGGCCACCGTAACCGCACACCGCCCCGGCTTACCGGAGCCGTTACCTGCGGAGGGGGTCCGTTCGGGCGAATGATCAGTACCCTGTGACTGACGGTGTGGGAGCGTGCCCGGGGCGGTGACCAACCCGGGCGCCGTGAACGAGGGGCCGATGCCTGCGTGGTGAGCCGGCATGCGACGAGGCGGCGCCTCCGGCAGCCGGCCGCCCTGTGGGCGGTGGCGGCGGCGGGGGCGGTCGCCGCGGTGCTCGGTGCGGCCCTCGGCTCCTTCCCGGCGGCGCTCAGCGGCGTCGACCTGGTGGCGATCGCCCTGGTCGCCGGGCACGTGGCGCGGCTGCGGGCCAGGACGGCGCAGGCGCTGCTGACCGCGGACCGCGAGCGCAGGCTTGCCGACCTGCGGGCGACCGAGGTGACACACCTGGCCTCGGTGCGGCTGCCCGCCGTCGCGGAGGGGATCCGCTCGGGCCGCGGGATCGCCGATGTGCCCGGCCCGCTGACGACGCCCCAGGAGACCGGCGAGGACTTCGCACGGGCGCTGGCGCAGGTCGTCGACGCGCTCGCGGACGACGCCTCGGTGCGCCGCGAGCGGTCGATGCGCGAGTCGGCGCAGGCCGCCTTCGAACGGTCGGCGGAGACGCTGTACGTGATGGCGACGGCTCAGCAGCAGCGCCTGGCTCGCCTCCTCGCGGCGGCCGGTGAGGCGGGCGCGGGGCGCGAGTTGCGGGCGGCGGAGCGCGGAGCGCAGCAACTGAGCCGCAGGGCGCGGACGCTGCTGGTTCTGTGCGGCGCCTGGCCGGTGCCGCACGAGAGCCGGCCGGTGCCGCTGCGGGAGTGCGTGGACCGGGCGCTGGGGCAGATCACCGAACATGAGCGGGTCGAGGTCTCCGGCGAAGGCGGCACCTGCGTCGTGCCGCACGTCGTGGACGGGCTGACCCACACGCTGGCGGAGCTGCTGGAGAACGCGACCGCGCTGTCCCCGTCGGGCACCCGGGTCGCCGTCGGCATGCACCAGACGCCGCGCAGCGCGGTGATCCGCATCGAGGACGCGGGTGTCGGCATGCCGCCGGACGTGCTGGCGGAGGCCGCCCGGCGGCTGCGCGGCGGGCTGGAGCTGGCGCAGCTCGGCGCGGTGCCCCGGCTCGGCCTGGCCTGCGCCGGGCGGTGGTCGCACGCGCTGGGGTTCGGCGTGGAGCTGGGCCCCTCGCAGGAGCACGGCGGCGTCCGTGTCGAGATCGTCCTGCCGGACCGGCTGCTGACCGGGCCGCCCGCCCCACCCGAACACGGCCGCGCCGAGGGCCAGGTGCCCGACCTGCCCCGCACGGCGCGCGTCATGCCGGGGCCCGAGCCGGGCCTCGGCGACGAGGTGGTGCCGCCGAGATCGGCGGCCGCACCGGGACACGGCGAGGCACGGGCGCGCGGCCACGGGCAGCGGCCGGATCCGGAACCGGAGGCGGCCCCCGCCGACGACGCAGGTGCAGGTGAGGCCCGGTGACCGGCTGCCCGTACGACCCGCACACCGGGCAGCCCAGTGGCTTCGCCCGGCTGTACGGGCTCGGCCTGGACGGCGACGCGCTGTCCGGCCTGTACGAGCGGCTGCGCACCGAGCACGGCCCGGTCGCCCCCGTGTCCATCGCGCCGGGCGTCGACGTCTGGCTCGTGCTGGGCTACCGCGAACTGCTGCACATGTGCCGCAACGAGCGGGACTTCTCGCACGACCCCCGGCTGTGGAACCTGCCCGGCACCGGCCGGGTGGAGGCCGACTCGCCGCTGATGGCCTTCGT
>DASSBO010000040.1:0-7710 GCA_035698655.1 Streptomyces sp. | reverse complement strand
TGGGCCGCCGTGGAGGAGGACTTCCGCGCCTTCGACCACGACCTGGAACCCGTCGACGCGCACGCCCTGGTGCTCTCGGCCCAGCAGACCACCGACCGGGACCCCGAGCAGCTGCTCATGCACAACGAACTGGCCCAGGCGCACGCGGGCGAGGGCAACCGCGTGGAGTGCGAAGTCGTCGAAGGCGCCGACCACGGCGGCCTGTTGATGAACTCGCGGCTCGGCCTGCGGCTCGCCTCGCGCATCGTCGCGTTCCTCGACGCGACGACTGGGCCGCCCACGCCGGCCCACGCCCAGGACAGTGTGAAGGGGGAGAAGCGGTGAAGAAGACCGAGAACCTGCTGTCGGGCCCCGGCAACGTCACCCGGGTCGCCGGAGCCGTGCTGCTCGCGGCGACGCTCGCCGGGCAGCACCCGAGCCGGGTCTTCAACCGGATCCAGCTCAAGGACACCCTGTCCATCCTGCCGAACTGGCGCTTCTTCGCGCCGACTCCGGCGATGCACGACTACCACCTGCTGTACCGCACGCTGAGCCACGACGGCGTCTCCTCCCGGTGGAAGAGCGTGGACATCATCACCGGGCGCAAGCCGCAGCAGATCCTGTGGTTCCCCAGCCGCCGCCCGGAGAAGGCCTGCTTCGACGTGTGCAGCGACATCCTGCACTACGTCGACAAGGGCTTCCCGGTCGTCGTCCGCACCCCCGGCTACCGGGTGCTGACCGCCTACCTCCGGCGGCGGGTCGAGGAGGACGGCAACGGCGACGCGCAGGGGTTCCAGTTCACCCTGGTACGGGCCGCCGGGTACGACACCTCGGAGGACCCCGAGACGATCTTCGTCTCACCGCTGTGCCCGATGCGTCCCGACGCGTCCCCGGGCACCGCGGCCGACCGCACACGACAGAAGGAACCAGCCTGATGAGTGCCCCCACCATCGTCATCGCCGTCATCGCGATCCTCATCGTCTTCGCGATCATCTTCAAAATGACCCGCAGGTGACCCGGAGGAGCATCCGTTGAACACACGGGACATCGTCAGCCGGCACCGGCGGCTGCTGGCCGCCGGGATCGTCCTGGGCATGCTGGGGTCCGCCGCGTCCCTGGCCCAGCCCTGGCTGATCGGACGGCTGATCACCGCGGTCGCCGGACACGAGTCCGTCGCCTGGCCGATCACGTTCATCGTGCTGATGTTCAGCGTGGACGCGGCCTTCGCGGCCTCGCACGCCTACCTGATCGGCCGGGCCGGGGAGAACATCGTCTACGACATGCGCCGGACCCTGACCGGCCGGCTGCTGCGCTCCGACATGGCCGCCTTCGGCCGGCTCGACCGGGGCGACGTGTTCACGCGCATGGTCACCGACACCTCCCTGGCCCGCATCCCGCTGTCCCAGTCGCTCGCCCGCATCGTGACGTACGCGTGCACCGTCGCCGGCGGCCTGGTGCTGATGGCGCTGATCGACTGGCGGATGCTGCTGCTCACCCTCGGCTGCCTGGGAGCGGCCAGCGTCGTCTCGCTGCTGCTCGCCCGGCAGGTGCGCCGGACCGCGCTGGTCAACCGGGACGACACCGGCGCGTTCGGCTCCGGGATCCAGCGGGTGATGGCCGCGATGAGCACGGTGAAGGCCTCCCGCGCGGAGGCGCGGGAGGCCGCCCGCATCGACGGGCTGGCCGACGTCGCACGCCGCTCCGGCGTGCGGGTCAACGCCCTGTCGGCGATGCTCACTCCGGCGATGAACGTCGGGACGCAGCTGTCGCTGGCGGCCGTCATCGGCTGGGGCATGACCCGTGTGGCCACCGGCGCGATGCCGATAGCCGACCTGACGGCGTTCGTGATGTACCTCTTCTACCTGGTCTCGCCGCTGGTCCTGCTGTTCATGTCGGTCGCCCAGCTCCAGCAGGGCCGCGCCGCCGTCACCCGGGTGACCGACCTGGCCGGCCTGCAGCAGGAGGAGGAGACGGCCGCACCGGCCGGGGCGGCGGAGCCGCAGCCGGGCCACGCCGTCCGCTTCGACCACGTCACCTTCGGCCACCGGCCGGGCGAGCACGTCCTCGACGACGTCAGCTTCACCGTGCCGGAGCGCGGCCTGACCGCGATCGTCGGCCCCTCCGGCGCGGGCAAGTCCACCGTCCTGCAGCTCATCGAACGGTTCCACCGCCAGTCGGAGGGCAGCGTGCTGGTCGGCGGCACGGACACAGCCGCCCTGCCGCTCGCGGAACTGCGCGGCATGATCGGCTACGTCGAACAGCAGGGTGCGCTGCTGCGCGGCACCGTCCGCGAGAACCTCACCTACTGCGCGCCCGACGCCCCCGAGGACGACATCGCGCGCGCCGTGCAGCTGTCCGGGCTCGGCGAGGTGCTCGCCGCCCTGCCCGACGGGCTCGACACCGAGCTGGGCGAAGGCGGTTCGGGCCTGTCCGGCGGCCAGGGGCAGCGGCTCGCCGTCGCCCGCGCGCTGCTGACCCGCCCCCGCGTGGTGCTGCTCGACGAGGCCAGCTCCCACCTGGACAGCGACGCCGAAGCCGCGCTGCGGGACGCCGTCGCCGGCGTCGCCGCCGACTGCGCGGTGATCGCGGTGGCCCACCGCATCTCCACCATCGCCGAGGCCGACCAGATCCTCGTCCTCGACGGCGGGCGCATCCGCGCCCGCGGCACCCACAGCGAACTCATGACACGGGACGGCCTGTACCGGCGGCTCGTC
The DNA here is from genome assembly GCA_035698655.1 of Streptomyces sp. Lineage (GTDB taxonomy): Bacteria > Actinomycetota > Actinomycetes > Streptomycetales > Streptomycetaceae > Streptomyces. Next base: position 5,017 of record DASSBO010000040.1, on the reverse strand, counting down.
TCCCGGCAGCTCGCCGCGGTCGGTGCCGTCGCCTGACGGCACCGTGAACAGAAAGGCAACTCGATGGACGACACCGTGGACTTCGACGTCGTGGTGGTCGGCGGCGGCCCCGCCGGGGCCTCCACCGCCGGACTGCTGGCCCAGCGCGGACACAGAGTCCTGGTACTGGAACGCGATTCCTTCCCCCGGTACCACATCGGCGAGTCGATGATCACGGGCATGCTCAGCGTCATCGCCGAACTGGGGCTCACCGAACGCCTCGACGCCATGGGCTTCGAGCGCAAGTACGGCGTCAGCCTGGTATGGGGCAGGGAACACGGCCTGTGGGACCTGCAGTTCAAGGAGAGCGGCCCCTACGAGTACGCCTACCACGTCGAGCGCGCCCGCTTCGACCAGCTGCTGCTGGACCGCGCCGCCGAACTCGGCGCCACCGTGCGGCACGAGGCGTCGGTGCGCGAACCGCTCATGGAGGACGGCCGGGTGACCGGCGTCCGCTACAGCTGCGACGGCGAGACGCACGAGGTGCGCGCCCACGCCGTCGTGGACGCCTCCGGCCAGGCCCGCACCGTCGCCCGCCGGTTCGCCGACGTCACCTGGCACCAGGAACTGAAGAACCTCGCCGTGTGGAGCTACTTCTCCGGCTGCAACCGGCTCCCCGACGACCAGCGCGGCAACATCCTCGTCGAGCGCAACAAGGACTGCAGCGGCTGGTTCTGGGGCATCCCGGTCGGCGAGGACACCCTCAGCGTGGGCTTCGTGGCCCCCACCGAGGACGTCAAGGTCGAAAAGGGCGACCTGGAGGGTTTCTTCCTCGCCAAGCTCAAGGAGACCGAGTACACGCAGACGCTGCTGGGCGACGGAAGCCGGCGCGTCAGCGAGTACCGCACGGCCCGCGACTGGTCGTACATGGCCGAGGCCTACTGCGGCGACGGCTGGTTCTCCGTCGGCGACGCCTCCTGCTTCGTCGACCCGCTGCTCTCCAGCGGCGTGTGCCTGAGCATGCTGTGCGCCGTCCCGCTGGCCGAGGGCCTGGACATCATGCTCCGCGATCCGGCCAGGGAGAGCTTCGTCCGCGAGCGCTACACCGCGGGCTGCAAGGACTTCCTCCAGGGCATCACCGACTACGTGATGTTCTTCTACGACCAGCAGCGCGACCGCGAGGACTACTTCCAGCGGGCCCACGCCATCGCGAACAGCCCGATGTTCACCTCGCCCCGCGCCGGCTTCGTGGCCCTCATATCGGGCATCGCGGGCATCGGCCCGGTCTTCAGCATGTACGACGACGAGAACGACGAGACGGCAGCGACACCATGACAGACACCGTGATCGAGGCGTCGGGCCTGTGGCGCCGCTACGGCAGGGGGAAGAACGGCTTCGACGCCGTGCGCGGCGTGTCCTTCTCCGTCGGGCAGGGCGAACTCTTCGCCCTGCTCGGCACCAACGGCGCAGGCAAGACGTCCACCGTCGAGCTCCTCGAGGGGCTCGCGGCACCCAGCGAGGGACACATCCGCCTCTTCGGCGAGCTCGACCCCGTCCGCGACCGCGCCCGGGTGCGCCCGCGCACCGGCGTCATGCTGCAGGAGGGCGGCTTCGCGAACGAGCTGACCTGCGCGGAGACGCTGCGCCTGTGGTCCGGCTTCACCACGGACCCGGCCCCCGTCTCCGACGCACTGAAGCTGACCGGGCTGGCCGACCGCAGCGACGTGCTGGTCAAGAACCTCTCCGGCGGCGAGAAGCGCCGGCTGGACCTGGCGATGGCCACGCTGGGCTCGCCCGACCTGCTCTTCCTCGACGAGCCGACCACCGGCATGGACCCCGAAGGCCGGCACGTCACCTGGGACATCATCCGCTCCTTCAAGGAACGCGGCACCACCATCGTGCTGACCACGCACTACCTGGAGGAGGCCGAGCAGCTGGCCGACCACATGGCCATCATGCGGGCCGGCGAGATCGCCGCCGCGGGCAGCATCGCCGACATCGTCGCCGCCTACCCCTCCACGCTGTCCTTCCGGCTGCCCGACGACCTCACGGTCGAGGACCTGCCCGACCTCGAAGCGGCCGCCGGGCCCGCCGACATGACCGCCGACGGCACGAAGGTCAGCGTCTCCACCGCCGACCTGCAGCAGACGGCCACCGAACTGCTGGTGTGGGCACGCGACAAGAGCGTCCTGCTCGGCGAACTGCACGCCCGCTCGGCGTCGCTGGAAGAGGTCTTCCTGCAGGTCGCGCACGAGCAGAAGGACGAGGCCCCGGCATGAGCACCGCCATGACCGACATCACCCGCCGCTCGCTGGCCGCCCTGGCCCGCGCCGAGCTCACCCTGCTGATGCGCAACAAGCAGAACATGTTCACCGTCCTGCTCGCGCCCGCCGTGCTGACCGTCGGCCTGCAGCCGGTGTTCGACAACTTCGAGCTGCCGCCGAAGACCCTGGTGCCGACCGTCGCGGCCACGGCCATCGGCTTCACCCTCATCATGGGCGTCTACTCCACCCTCACCGCGACCTACGTGACGCGACGGGACAACTTCGTCCTCAAGCGGTTCCGCACCGGCCAGGCCTCCGACCCGGTCGTGCTCGGCGGCACCGCCGTGCCGGTCACCCTCACGTCGGTCCTGCAGGCACTGCTGCTGATCGTCGGCATCGGCGTGGTCAGCGGCAGCGCCCCCGGCAACGTCCTCGTGCTGCTGGCCGGGTTCCTGCTGGGCATCCCGCTCATGGGGGCGTTCGCGGCGATCACCTCCGCGTGGACGAAGACCGCGGACAGCGCACCGGTGGCGATCATGCCCGGCATGATCCTCTTCATGCTCACCTCGGGCATGCTCATCCCCTTCTCCCTCCTGCCCGACACGGCCGGCGACATCGCCCAGGTGCTGCCGTTCACCCCGGCCATCGAGCTGATCAAGCACGGCTGGAGCGGCGACGTGGTCTGGTCGCACGACCTGCTGCGCATGGCGGGCCTGCTGGCCTGGGACGTGCTCGCCCTCGTCGGCGCCGCCCGTTTCTTCAAGTGGGAACCGCGCACCTGACGCCGGTCGCGTTAATCTTTCGTGGGCCCCGCCGGCGCGGGGCCCACGTCGTCGTGTGCCGACCCGGGAAGGAGGAAGGCGATGTCCGACTGGCTGTCCCCGACCGCCATCTCGGAGGTGACGCGCGCCCTCGACCTCGCCGGCGTGTTCGCCAACGGCCTGCTCGGCGGCGTCCTGGCGCGCGGCCGCGAGCTGGACCTGTACGGCTTCCTGGTCATCGGCGTCATCTCCGGCCTGGGCGGCGGCATCCTGCGCGACGTGCTGCTGCAGCACGGCACTCCGGTGGCGCTGACCGACTACTACTACCTGCCCACCGCGCTCGCCGGGACCCTGCTGGCCTTCCTCATCGACCTGAACCGGCAGGTGACCTCCCGCACCTTCAACGTGCTGGACGCCGCCGTGCTCAGCTTCTGGGGCGTCGCCGGCGCCCAGATCACGCTGTCGGCCGGTCTCGGCTGGCTGCCGGCCATCCTGCTCGGCACGATCACCGCCGTGGGCGGCGGCGCCATCCGCGACCTGCTGCTCGGCGGCATCCCCGGCATCTTCCAGGTGAACCCGCTGTACGCGACGGTCGCCTCGCTGGTCAGCGGCGTCATGGTGGTCTGCCGGGAGCTGGACGCGCCCACCATCGGCATCATCGCGGGCATCACCGTCGGGACGGTCCTGCGGCTGACCGCGCTGCACCGGGTGTGGGTGCTGCCGCGCAAGCGGGACTGGAAACCCGGATCCGCCCTGGAACGCATCCGGCGCCGCGGACAGGGAACCTGACACCACCTGCCCGTACACCGGCCCACCCGACGAAGGGAACCCGCAGATGCAGACCCGCCGCATCGGTGACACCGAGGTCAGCGCCATCGGCCTGGGAGCCATGCCCATGTCCGTCGAGGGGCGGCCGGACGAGTCGCGGGCGGTCGCGACGATCCACGCGGCGCTGGACGCCGGCGTGACCTTCATCGACACCGCCGACGCCTACTACGCCCAGGCCGACGGGCCCGGCCACAACGAACTGCTCGTCGCCCGCGCCCTGGCCTCCCACGACCGCGGCCGGGACGTGCTGGTCGCCACCAAGGGCGGCCACACCCGGCCCGACGGTGCCTGGGGCCTGAACGGCTCGCCGGAGTACCTCCGGCAGGCCTGCGAGGACTCCCTCAAACGGCTCGGTGTCGAGTCGATCGGCCTCTACCAGTTCCACCGCCCCGACCCGGACGTGCCCTTCGCCGACTCCGTCGGCGCGCTGCGGGACCTGCTGGACGCGGGCAAGATCCGCATGGCCGGCATCTCCAACGCGGACCCCGGGCAGATTCGCGAGGCCCACGACATCCTCGGCGGCCGGCTGGCCGCCGTGCAGAACCAGTTCTCGCCCGCCTTCCGCTCCAGCGAGCCGGAGTTGGAACTGTGCGCGGAGCTGGGTGTCGCGTTCCTGCCGTGGAGCCCGCTCGGCGGCATCTCCAAGGCCGGCGAACTCGGCTCGACCTACGCGCCCTTCGCCCGGGTCGCCGAGGCGCACGGGGTCAGCCCGCAGCGGGTCTGCCTGGCGTGGATGCTGGCGAAGGCGCCGGTCGTCGTCCCCATCCCGGGCGCCAGCCGCCCGGAGACGGCGGCCGACTCGGCGGCCGCCGCCGGTCTGCCGCTGACCCCGCCCGAGATCGCGGAGCTGGACGCGGTCTGAGACGCACCTTCGGCGCCGGTTTGGCCGCGCGCGCCGGTGGTTACGCGGACGGGACGCGGAAACAGCGCTGTTCTGCGCAGGCGCCGGACGGTTGAAACCACAGCCCCCGGCGCCGCTCACCGGCCGCGACGGGCCACCCGATCGGCGGGTGAATCGCACGGATTGAGCCACGGGCAGGCGGTTACCCGCCCGTTCATGAAGTGGCAGCAGATGGAAGGACGGCCCGCCCCCGCCTCCGTGCCGGCTCTCGCGCCCGGCGAGGACGCCGTGCACGAGCTGACCGCGTTCGCCCGCGGCCGTGTCCAGGGCGCCGCCCCGGTCAC
>DASSBO010000039.1:0-8254 GCA_035698655.1 Streptomyces sp. | reverse complement strand
AGGAGTGCGGGACGAGCGGATTGTGCCGGACTTTCGTCGCGATCCGCACCGCGTCCCGCGCACCCGGGCGGGCCCGGAGCCACGCGCCGATGACGCGCTCGCTGGCACCGCCGACGCCACTGGGGTCGCCCCAGAACGAGTAACAGTTCGCGGTGTCGAGCCAGACGCCGCCGTGGGCGACGAAGGCGTCGAGGATCGCGAAGGCCCGGTCGGGGTCGACGCGGGTGGCGGCCGGGAGATCGCAGGAGTTCGTAGACTCCGGGCATGGAGCAATCCGGTGGCACGTCGGGTCGGCTGGCTTGCCTGGACGACGCCGTCCGGGAGCGGTTCGTCCTTCGGTTCGGCCCCGAAGTGGCCGCCTGGTGCGACGCGTTGCCCGGAGTCTCGGATCACGCCACGCTGGAACGGCGGATCGAAACGCTGGCGTCGATGGTCCCCGGTCTGTCCCCCGAGCGCGTGCTGGGCTGGTGCCGGGCCATGGCCGTCCTCTTCGCCGCTCCGAGGGCCCGCGCCGGCCGGGACGATGCGGAGACGCGGTTCCTCGCGGCCTTGGCAGCGTAGGCGGACGAATAACAAAAGTCTTGTTAAAACTGCAGTTATGCGTAAGACACCGCCTGTCCCCGGTGAGGGGCCTGTCCGTCCGATCTCCATGTCACTGCACGAAGGCACCATCGCGGCACTCAAAGAGCACACAGGCAAGCGGGGCATGTCCGCCTATGTCGAGGCGCTCATCCAGCGACAACTGGAACGGGAGAGGCTTCGCGAGCTGCTCGAGGAAGGGGAAGCAGAACATGGCCGGATCGACCAGATTGCCGTGGAGGCCAAGCGGGCAATCTTGCGCGGTGAGGGCGATGCGTCCGCCTCGGACGCGGCGTGACCGGCACCCTCGTCCTGGACTGCGAGGGCTTGTCCACACTCGTGCGGCGCACCCCCGCCCTCACTGAATGGCTCGCCGCGGCAGAGGCCGAGGACATCGGTGTGGTGACCAGCTCCGTGACCCTCGTCGAGGCTCGTGACCGAGGACTCAGCAGGCGAAATTCGATCATGCCGTCTCACGGGTGAACGTCGTGCCGCCGTCGGAGAGCATCGCACGCCATGCCAGCCGACTGCTGGCCGCAGCCGGGCTTCACGGACACAAGTACGCTCTCGATGCCCTCGTGGCTGCCACGGCGCTGGCTTCGCCGGCTCCGGCCACCGTACTCACGTCCGATCCCGAAGATCTCCGGCAGCTCTGCGACGACCGGGTGGCGGTCGTCAAGGTCTAGGCTCGCGCGTCTGCATCGCGCATGGCGCGAAGTGTGGGGTGTGTGTCGTTGACGCCACTCGGGCCGGGTCACAGGCTGGAGGCGTGGAACCGCGCCGTATCGCCTTCGTGGTCTTCGAGGGCTTCCAGTCTCTCGACCTCGTCGGGCCGTACGAGGTGTTTCAGCACGCCCACCGGATCGCCGGCGGATACGACTGCCGGGTCGTGGCACCGCAGCCGGGCCCGGTGCGGTCCGGTGGCGGCCTTGCGGTGGACGCTTCCCACGGCGTGGCCGACCTCGATCCCGCGGGTATCGACACCCTCGTGGTCGCGGGTGGCGAAGGTGTCGACCGGGCGCGGCACGATCCGGCGCTGGCCCGCTGGATCGCCGACGCGGGCGCCGGAGCACGGCGCGTCACGTCGGTCTGCAGCGGCGTGTTCCTGCTGGCCGCCGCCGGCCTGTTGCAGGGGCGGAGGGTGACCACCCACTGGGGGCGTGAGCAACAGCTCAGGCGGGAGCATCCGGAAGTCGTCGTCGACTGCGATCCGATCTTCGTCAGGGACGGCCGTGTGTGGACGTCGGCCGGGGTGACGGCCGGGATGGACCTGGCGCTCGCCCTGGTGGAGGACGACTGCGGGCGGGAGGTCGCCCACGCCATCGCGCAGCAGATGGTGCTGTTTCTGCGCCGCCCCGGCACCCAGTCGCAGTTCAGCGTGCCGCTGTGGTCGGCGCAGCCGGCCACCGACCCCGTCCGCGCCGCGGTTTCGGCGATCCACGCCGACCCCGGCGCCCGGCACGGCGTCACCGACCTGGCCGCGCGCGCCGGACTGAGCCACCGGCACTTCCAGCGCAGGTTCACGGCCGAACTCGGCATCCCGCCCGCCGCGTACGTGGAGCGCGTGCGCGTCGAGGCCGCCAAGCGCGACCTCGCCGAGAGCGACCATCCCGTCGAGACCGTCGCGCGCCACCACGGCTTCGGCACCGCGGAGTCGCTGCGCCGCGTGTTCCACCGGCATCTGGGCGTGCCGCCGTCCGACTACCGCGACCGTTTCCGATCCACCAAGGAGTACTCATGACCGCCTACGGTCTGCTGATCTTCGACGGCGCCGAGGAGCTGGACTTCACCGGGCCCTGGGAGGTCTTCACCGCATCGTCCATGCTGCGCGACGGCGCCGACACGGCGGTGCTCATCGCCGAGAACTCCGGCCCGGTCCGCTGCAACAAGGGCATGCGGGTCCTGCCGGACCACACTCTCGACGACCATCCCCCGCTGGACGTCCTGCTGGTGCCCGGCGGCAACGGCACACGCCGCGAAGTGTCCAACCCGGTGCTCGTCGACTGGATCCGCCGGACGGCGGCCGACGTCACCTGGACGACCAGCGTGTGCACCGGGGCCCTGCTGCTGCACGAGGCGGGCCCGGCGCGCGGCCGCCGGGTCGCCACCCACCACGCCTTCGAGGACACCCTGCAGGCCAGGGGCGACATCACAGTGGTCCGCGACGCACGCTACGTCGTCGACGGGAACCTGGTCACCAGCCAGGGCGTCTCGGCCGGCATCGACATGGCGCTGTGGCTCGTCGGCCGGCTGTACGGCCGCGAGCACGCCCGCGCGGTGCGCCGGTACATCCAGTACGAGCCGGCCCCGCCCTACCTCGCCGACGAGCCGGTCCCCGGCTGAGGCGACACCACGCGCGGTGCGGCCGTGGGCCTCCCAGCGTCAGCTCGGCTGCAGGGTGAGGAACAGCTCCGCTTCCGCCGGTCCACGGCCTGACCGTCGGACAGCGCCGTCAGTCGAGCTCCCGCACTCTCGCAGTGGTCCGCTCGGCGAGTTCGCGGACGCCGTTCGCGGCATGCTCCGAGAGCTCGCCGAGTACGGCGTCTGCGGCCGTGAGGAGGGCACAGGCCTCCCCGGAGCGGCCCGAGTCGGCCAGAGCAAAAGTGAGCCGGTAGTGCTCCTCGGCGATGTAGCAGCCGAGGTTGACCTGCTGCCAGCAGTTCAGTGAGTCGTCGCCCGGGGCGGCCAGGGTGTCGCGCACGGCGGCCAGGCTGTCCGCTGCCTGCGGCAGCCGGCCCGTCTCCCGTTCCAGGCGGGCCAGGGTGAGCCGGGCCGAGGCCCGGTCCCATGCCGTCTCCTGAAGAGCGGCGTACAGGCGCTGGGCGCGCAGCGCCTGGGGAAGGTCACCGAGTTTCTCGAAGTCCTGGGCGAGGCTGTGCAGCGGAGCCGTGAACAGGGTATGGGGCTCCCCGGGGTGGCGGAGTCTGCTCTGGTCCGTGAAGATGTCGTCGAGTTCGCGGATCAGTGTCACCCGCGCCAGTTCCGTCAGTCCCTGGTCCCGCGCCAGGTCGGTCCATGTGGAGACGGGTTCGTCCGCCGGGTCCGTCCCGAACATCGACTCATCGAGCTCCAGCGCCCACTGTTGCAACTCGTGCGCGCTTGCACCCGGCTCGGGCATACCACCGAGGCCGCACACCGTGTCGTAGTCCGTCTCCCGGACCTCGAGCAGCAGCGGCAGGTCTGCGGTGTCCCCGCGCAGGGCCACCAGCACGGCTGCGAGCCGCAGTTCTTCCGTCATCGACGACCGCGACTCGTACCGCAGAAGGTGCCGCAACAGCTGCGCATCGCTCTCGGCGCGGTCGAACTGCGCGGCCCGCAGCGTGATCCGGCGCCGCACCGGGTCCTCGGCGGCTTCGCGCCATGCCGTGCGGTCGCCCTCGCGCAGCCGGGCGAGATGGGCGCGGCCCGCCGCGAGCACCGGCTCCCACAGCGGCGGACCGGCCGGGCCCATCCGGTCGTACGCGAACCCCTCATCCGTGGTGAGCAGTACGAAGTCCGGCTCGGTGCGCAGCAGCGCCGCATGCAGTCTGCCCACCAGCTCGACCGGGGAGCGTTTCGGGAAGCCGAGCGCCGCACGGAGTTCGGCTCGCTCCTCGTCAATTCCGTAGCACTCGCGTATCTCGTCCTCGGTCTGGGCGACGCACGCCAGGATGTTCGCCTCGCCGTCGTCCGGCGACAGCTGTGTGCAGTCGCGCCAGCCGGGCAGGCCGATCACGAGCTCCAGGGCCTCATCAATGCTGGAGCCGATGACTCCTGCAGCGCCCTCCGAGTCGGCGTAGAGCACCGAGCCGTCCGCGCACACGAAGTACGTGCCGCCGGTATCGTCCCCGGCCACCATCTCCAGTGGCCTGCCCGACGCGAGGCAGACCTCCTCGACGTGGCCGTGCGCGGCGCGGTCAAGGTCGAAGTCGAAGGGAAAGGCGGCCAGTTCGGCCAGGCGGCGGTCCTGCCGCAGCAGCCGTAGCGCACGATCGGTCATGTTACAGACAGTAACATCGGCCGGGGTCGGTCAGGCCCGGGACTCCAGGCGTGTGCCGTGGCGCGGCGTGATCGAGAGCAGGTCGGTCGGCTCGTCCACTTCGATGCGGTGCCAGCGCCCGCGTGGGACGACGAAGCAGGTGCCAGGGCTCAGCCGCACCGTCTCCTCCGGGGCGTCCGGCGCTTCGGGGCGCAGCATCAGGCGCATGGCGCCGGTCAGGCAGCAGACCACTTCCTCGGCGGAGGGGTGCTGTTCCCAGTGGTCGGCGTGGACGTCCTGGTCGCTCTCCGCGTGGAAGGTGGCGAGTTGCCGGCTGCCCGGGCGTGCGGGCGTGCGCTTGTCCTCGTCGCGCACGGTGCCGTCCGGGTGGAAGTGGATCGCTCGGTCGGCCAGGTCGATCGGTGCGGGAGTCATGTCGGTCAGCCCCGTTTCAGTCAGATTTAGGAACGCGTTCCGAAAGTACTCGCACGACCGCCCGTTGTCGAGCGCGCCTGATCGGAGCGCACCTGTCTCGCGCGGCGCAAGCCTGGGGCGGCATGATGGGGCGATGCCCCGACCCGACGCCTCGCGCGGCCGCACCGGACGGCCGCCGGTGACCTCCCGAGCCGAGATCCTGGCCGCGGCCCGCCGCGTCATCGAGCGGGACGGCTGGGAGAAACTGACCGTCCGCCGGCTGGCGGCAGAGATCGGCATCGGGACGACGACCCTGTACCACCACGTGCGGGACAAGGAGGACCTGCTGGTCCAGCTGCTCAACGAGCACGTCGAGCAGACCGTCCACCCCGATACGTCCGGCGAGCCGCGGGAGCGCATCGTCGCGGCGGCCACCGCGATTCACGACTCCCTCGCCACCTGGCCGTGGGCCGCCGAGATCCTCACCGTCGACGGTTTCCTCGGCCGGCTCGGCGGACCGGCCCTCCAGGTCGTCGAGACGATCGTGGATGCGGCCGTCGAGTGCGGATGCACACCCGTACAGGCCGTCGGCCTCTTCCGCAGCATCTGGTATTACACCGTCGGCGAGATCCTCGTCCGGGCACATTCCACCCACGGGCCGGCCGGCGGTGAACAGGCCGCCCGCCGCGAGACGTTCTTCAGCGGCCTCGAACCGGACCGGCTGCCGCGCCTGTCCGCCGTCGGCGGCCGATGGCCGGAGCTGGCCGCGCGGGACACCTACGCCGAAGGGCTTGAGGCGTTCGTCGACGGCCTGCTCGCCCAGGCCGTCGCCTCAACGCGGCACTGAGGACGCCCGGCCCGGTCCGCCGGCCCGGTGTTCAGACGGCGACCGGGGCCTTGATCGCCGGGTGGTGCCGGTAGTCGCGCACCTCCACATCGGCGTAGGCATAGTCGAAGAGCGAGTCCGCTGCCCGCAGCCGCAACTCGGGGAACGCGTACGGCGTGCGCGAGAGCTGCTCGGTCGCCTGCTCGACGTGGTTGTCGTAGACGTGGCAGTCACCGCCGACCCAGATGAAGTCACCCGGTTCGTAGCCGGTCTGCTGCGCCACCATGTGCGTGAGCAGGGCGTAGCTCGCGAGGTTGAACGGGACGCCGAGAAACAGGTCTGCGCTGCGCTGGTACAGCTGGCAGGAGAGCCTGCCGTCGGCGACGTGGAACTGGAAGAAGGCGTGACACGGCGGGAGTGCCATCTTGCTCAGCTCGGCGACGTTCCAGGCGGAGACGATCATCCGTCGGGAGTCCGGGTCGCGACGCAGCGTGTCGAGGACCTCGCTGATCTGGTCGATGTGCCTGCCGTCCGGGGTGGGCCAGGAGCGCCACTGCGCGCCGTAGACGGGGCCGAGCTCGCCGTCGGCGTCGGCCCACTCGTCCCAGATGGTGACGCCGTGCTCCTGCAGCCGGCCGACGTTCGTCTCGCCGCGCAGGAACCACAGCAACTCGTGGACGATCGACTTCAGGTGCACCTTCTTGGTGGTGACCAGCGGAAAGCCGCGTGAGAGGTCGTAGCGCAGCCGGTGCCCGAAAAGGCTCCGGGTGCCGGTGCCCGTCCGGTCTGCTTTGGCCGTTCCGGAGGTGAGTGCCAGCCGCAACAGGTCTTCGTACTGGGTGTCCGCCACAGCCGTCGATCCTACCGGCCTCTGCTGCCGGGACGGCAAAAGGAGTGGCCGGTCAGAGGCCGTCCTTCTACGTTCGGTGCATGGCTGACGAGTGTTTCGGGCATCCGCGGCTCGCCGCGATCTACGACCGACTCGACCCCGACCGCAGCGACCTGGACGCGTACCTGTTCATGGCGCGGGAGTTCGGGGCCCGTCGGGTGCTGGACATCGGCTGCGGGACGGGCGTGTTCGCCCTGCTGCTGGCCGAGCAGGGGTACGACGTCGTCGGCGTCGACCCGGCCGACGCCTCCGTCGCGGTCGCACGGGGCAAGCCGGGCGCCGACCGGGTGCGGTGGTTCTCTTCGGACGCGGCCGCACTGCCACCACTGCAAGTCGACTTGGCGACAATGACGGCGAACGTCGCGCAGGCGATCACCGCCCCGGAGGGATGGACGGACACCCTGCGCGCGGCCTACCGGGCGTTGCGGCCGGGCGGGCGCGTCGTCTTCGAGACCCGGAACCCGGCCCGGCGCGCCTGGGAGGCGTGGAGCCGGGAGGCGTCGCACAGCGTGACGACGGTCCCGGACGTCGGCGAGGTGCAGAGCTGGGTCGAGGTGACGGACGTGACGTGGCCGTTGGTCACATTCCGCTGGACGTACGTCTTCGAGGCGGACGGCCAGGTGCTCACTTCGGACTCGACGCTACGCTTCCGCGAGCGGCAGGAGACCGAGGCGGAGCTGACAGAGCTCGGCTACGTGGTGGAAGACGTCCGCGACGCCCCCGACCGACCCGGCTACGAGTTCGTCTTCGTCGCCCGCCGCCCGGGCTGAGGGCGACGGGGCCGACGGGGCCGACGGAGCCGTCGGGTGATGTGTCCGGACGGCGACGAGGTGCGGTGGGCAGGCATGACGGAAAGACGGCGGGCGCTGGGGCCGCGGTTCGGCCGGCTGTGGGCGGCGTACGCCGTCAGCGCGTACGGCACGGCGTTCGGGTTCGGTGCGTTCCCGCTGATCGCGGTCCTCGTGCTGCACTGCGGGCCCGCGCAGGTCGCGGCCCTGGCGGCGGCCGGACGCGCGGTGGGGGCGCTGCTCGCTGTGCCGCTGGGCCCGTGGGTGGAGTTCCGCCGCAAGCGGCCGGTGATGATCGCGATGGACCTGACCCGGTTCGCGGCGATGCTCAGCGTCCCCGCCGCCTTCGCGTTCGGCCTGCTCGGCTTCGGCCAGCTCCTCGTCGTGTCCGTTGTCGTGGCGGCGGCGGGCATCGCCTTCAAGTCGGCGAGCGGCGCGTTCCTCAAGGCGCTGGTCGCGCCGGAGGACCTGCTCGTCGCCAACAGCCGGTTCGAGGCCACGACGTGGAGCGCCACGACGGTCGGCCCGCCGCTGGGCGGGGCGGCGATCGGGATGTTCGGGCCGGTGACGACGGTGGTGGCCGACGCCGTCAGCTACCTGCTCTCGGCGCTGGGCATCCGCGCCGTCGGCGGCAGCGAACCACGCCCCACACGGTCGGCTGCCGCCGGGCGGCGGCTGCGCGCGGGCGAACTGCTCGACGGCTGGCGCCACATCCTGGGCCACCGCACACTGCGCCCGCTGTTCTGGAACACCGTCGTCGTCAACGGCCTGATCATGGCCTCCGAGCCGCTGCTCGCAGT
>DASSBO010000038.1:0-2772 GCA_035698655.1 Streptomyces sp. | reverse complement strand
CCGTCCTCGGCCCGCAACGGCGGCGCCCCACCGGGCAAGTCGTACACGGCCCACTCCCCGCCGTACCGCCAGCGGGCCACCTCCTCGGCATCGTCCGGGGTGAACTCCCGCACGACGAAGTCGCTCATGACGCCGCGAAACGGGCGAGGGCTGCGGAGACGTGGGTGCGGGTCGTGGCGCTGGCCAGGTGGCCGGCGTCTTCCACGATGTGCAGTTCCGCGTCCGGCCACGCGCGGGCCAGTTCCCAGGCCGTGTCGGGCGGGCCGCCCAGGTCGAAGCGGCCCTGGACCAGCACGCCGGGGATGCCGGCGAGCCGGCCGGCGTCGCGCAGCAGCGCGCCCTCCTCCAGCCAGGCGCCGTGCGAGAAGTAGCGGGCGCATATCCGCACCAGCGCGGTGCGCGCCGCCGACGGGCGGCCGCTGAAGGCGTCGGTTGCGCCGGCCGGTTCCAGGGACAGCACCGCGTCCTCCCACGCGCACCAGTCCGTCGTGGCCCGCTCCCGCACCCGCGGGTCCGCGTCCTCGACCAGCCGGGCGTAGGCCGCCACCACGTCGTCGTCCCGGCCGACCCCGGCACCGGCCAGGAACCGTTCCCACGCCTCGGGGAAGAGCCGGCCCACGCCCCGGTAGAGCCAGTCGATCTCGTAGCGCCGGGTCGTGGTCACGGCCGAGATCACGATCTCGGACACCCGCTCCGGGTGTGTCTGCGCGTAGGCCAGCGCCAGCGTCGACCCCCACGAGCCGCCGAGCAACAGCCAGCGCTCGACGCCCAGATGCTCGCGCAGGCGCTCCATGTCGGCGACGAGGTGCCAGGTGGTGTTGTGCCGCATGTCGGTGGCCGGGTCGGCCGCGTGCGGGGTGCTGCGGCCGCAGCCGCGCTGGTCGAAGAGCACGATCCGGTAGCGCTCCGGGTCGAACTGCCGCCGCACCCGCTCCCCGCACCCCGATCCGGGCCCGCCGTGCACGAAGACCGCCGGCTTCCCGTCCGGGTTGCCGCACGTCTCCCAGTACACGTGCTGTCCGTCGCCGACGTCCAGCATCCCGTGCGCGTACGGCTCGATCGGCGGATACAGAGCGGACATCGGCGATCGACTCCTCAGAGCTGCAGTTCCGGATGCGACCCGGCAGCCTCTCACCCGCGGGCGGCGGCCCGCGAACCCTTTTCCGCCCTGCTGCGGCACGCGACCGGGCCCGGCCGTCCGGGGAAGGCCGGGCCCGGGGCGCTTGGGCGGGTGGGGTGTCAGGTGGTCAGCGGGTGCCGACCATCCGGTGGAGTTCCGCGCCGCGGTCCGACGCGGGAACGCTGCTGCTCTGCGGCGCCGCGAGGCTCTTCGCCGAGTCGTCGGCGGACTGCTTCGCCGCCTCGGGGACCGGGTCCGGCGTCTTCGCGCAGGTGGCGTCCGCACCGTGGTGCGAGGCCGGCAGGCTGCCGTCGGCCAGGTAGTCGACCAGGTACTGGTCCAGGCACTCGTTGCCGCTCAGGGTGATGCCGTGGTTGCCACCGCCCTCCTCGACGACCAGGCGGGAACCCTTCAGCTTCTTGTGCACCGTCATGCCGCCCTCGAACGGCGTGGCGGCGTCGTCGGTGGCCTGGAACAGCAGCGCGCCGGGGATCTCGTTGTTCCGGACCTTGACCGGCTTCATCGACTCCGTGGGCCAGAAGGCGCACGGCGCGTTGTACCAGGTGTTGTTCCAGGTCAGGAACGGCGCGTCCGCGTAGGTCTTCGCCGAGTCCTTCAGCATCTTGTCCATCGACGGCCACTTCGCGTCGCGGCACTCGACGGCGGTGTAGATGCTGAAGCCGTTGTTGTCGCTCACGGCGCCGTAGTTCTTGTACAGGTCCAGCAGGGCCTGCTCGTCGCCGTCGTTGACGTAGGCCGCGAAGGCCTTGGCCATGGCCGGCCAGTAGCCGTTGTAGTAGGCGCCGGGGATGAAGCTGTCCTCCAGCTCGGCCGGGCCGACGACACCCTTCGCGGGCTCGGTGCGCATCTGCTCACGCATGTCGTACCACTTCGCCTCGACCTTCTGCGGGTCGGTGCCGAGGTGGTAGACGGAGTCGTACGTGGCGATCCAGGCCATGAAGGCCTGCTGCCGCTTGTCGAACGCGTAGTCCTGGCCGAGGTTGTCCTCGTGCCAGACGCCGGTCGGGTCGACGATGCTGTCGAGGACCAGGCGGCGCACGTTGTCCGGGAACAGCTTGGCGTAGACGGCGCCGAGGTAGGTGCCGTACGAGTAGCCGAAGTAGTTGATCTTCTCGGCGCCGACCGCGGCACGGATCTCGTCCATGTCGCGGGCGGTGTTCGGCGTGTTGATCTCGTTCAGCAGGTCGCCGTACTTCTCACCGCACGCGTCGGCGAACGACTTCGCCCGGTCGATGTTGGCGTTCAGTTCCTGCTGGTTGTGCGGCACCGAGTCGGGCCGCGTGGGCTCGAAGAAGCCGGGCTTGCAGCGCAGCGCCGGTTCGCTCTTGCCGACGCCGCGCGGGTCGAAGCCGATCACGTCGTACTGCGAGGCGACCTTCTCCGGCAGGGCGCGCGCCACGAAGGCGGCCAGGCCGAGGCCGCTGCCGCCCGGGCCGCCGGGGTTGACGAGCAGCGGGCCCTGGAAGTGGTCCGAGGTGTGCGGGATGCGGTTGATCGCGATCTTGATCTGCCGGCCGTCAGGGTTGTCGTAGTCCAACGGCACGCTGATCTTCGCGCACTGCATCGTGGGGTTGCTGTCGGTCGCGCAGTCCTTCCAGTCGGCGGACTGCGCGGCTGCGGACGCGGGCGCC
>DASSBO010000037.1:0-5252 GCA_035698655.1 Streptomyces sp. | reverse complement strand
AGGATCGGATGCGAAGGTCGGTCGACCGTCGGCGGAGTCGGCGGTGCCGGCGGGCAGGCCTGACCTGACGCAGCAGTAGGTTCCCGCTGTCCTCATGCCCATGCGGGAGGAGGAAACACCCGAATCCGTCCCGACTCTATGCACGGCGCGGCACGGCCTGCCGCCGCGCACGGTACGGGCACGGGCGCATGACGGGGCGTACGGCGGGGGCGCACGCTCGCGCTGCCCGCCGGACGGCCCGGGGCTCAGCCCGCCGCGGCCCGCACGGCGTCGTCGATCTTCGGGAAGGCGAAGCGGAAGCCGGACGCCAGCAGCCGGGTGGGCACCACGCGTTGGCTGCCCAGCACGTCCTCGGCGAACTCGCCCAGCGCCATGCGCAGCGCCCACGCCGGCACGGGCAGCAGCGCGGGCCGGTGCAGCACGCGCGCCATCGCGGCCGTCGCCTCCCGGTTGGTGACGGGCTCGGGCGCCGTGAGGTTGACCGGCCCGGACAGCTCCTCGGTCGTCAACAGGTGCCGCAGCGCGGCGATGTGGTCGTGCAGCGCGATGTGGCTCCAGTAGTGGTGCCCGTCGCCCAGCCGCCCGCCCAGGCCCGCGCGGAAGACCGGGAAGAGCCGGCCCCACGCGCCGCCGCGGCAG
This sequence comes from Streptomyces sp., assembly GCA_035698655.1. Taxonomy (GTDB): domain Bacteria; phylum Actinomycetota; class Actinomycetes; order Streptomycetales; family Streptomycetaceae; genus Streptomyces. Next base: position 4,613 of record DASSBO010000037.1, on the reverse strand, counting down.
GAGACGACGAGCCCCGTGCGGGCGAACACCGTGCGCACGCCCGCCTCCCGGGCGGGGGCGGCGGCCGCCTCCCACTCCTCGCACAGCCCGGCCAGGAAGCCGGGCCCGGCCGGTGCGCTCTCGTCGGTGATCCGGTCGCCGGTGTCGCCGTAGTAGCCGATGGCGGTGCCCACCAGCAGTGTCCGCGGCGGGGTGTCGAGCCGGGCGACGGCCTCGGCGACCGCCGCGGTGCCCAGCACCCGGCTGTCGCGCAGCGTGCGCTTGTACGCCTCGGTCCACCGGTGGTCGCCCACGCCGGCGCCGGCCAGGTGCACCACGGCGTCGCAGCCGACGAGTCCGGCCGCGTCCACGTACTGCCGCAGCGGGTCCCACTCCACCTCGTCCGGGCCGCCGGACGGCCGCCGCACCAGCCGGACCACCTCGTGGCCGTCGTGGCGCAGGGAGTCGCTCAGGGCGGTGCCGATGAGACCGGAGGAGCCGGTGATCGCGATGCGCATGCGCCCTATCGTGCTGGACGGCCGCACCGAAGGCGAGGCAGAGTGACGGCCATGTCCCTTCAGGTCTCCGCTCCGCGGCCCGCGGACAGCCCCACCGTGCGTCCCGCCGTGCCCGCCGACGGTCCGGCGCTGGCCGCGCTGGACCGTCGCGCGTGGTCGACGCTGCACTCGGTGCAGCCCGAGCCGCGCGGTGGCCCGGTGCCGTTCTTCGACGAGCGGCACTCACCGGAGGACTGCCTGGTCGCCGAGCTGCCGGGCCGTGCAGGCGGCGGCCCGGTCGGCTACGTGTGGCTGGTCGAGACCCATGGGCTGCCGAGTCACGCGCACGTGCGGACGATCAACGGACTCGCGGTGGACGAGGACGCCCGCGGGGCGGGCGTCGGCCGCGCGCTGCTGGAGGCCGCCCTCGACCGGGCCCGCCACCAGGGCGCGCTGCGCGTCACGTTGCGCGTCCTGGGGCACAACGCGCCCGCGCGGCGGCTGTACGAGTCCGCGGGTTTCACCGTCGAGGGCGTGCTGCCGGGCGAACTCCTGCTGGACGGCGAGTTCGTGGACGACGTGCTGATGGGGCGCCGCCTCGACGACGCCTGACAGCGGACGCCTACGCCGTGCCGGGAAACAGCCCGTCCACGAAGGCGTTGCGGAACTTTCCCGCGGGATCGCGGTCGAGCAGCAGCTGCCGGAAATCGGCGGACCGCTCGTAGAGAGCGGGCAGGTGGTGCTGCGGCACGGTGGTGAGTTTCCCCCAGTGCGGCCTGGCGCCCAGCGGCATCAGCTGTTCTTCCATCGCGGCGAGGACGGGTGTGACCGCGTCGGTGTCCTTGACCCAGGTGCAGTGGACGGCGACGGTGTCCCGGCCGTGGCAGGGGCTCAGCCACAGGTCGTCCCCGGCGACGGTGCGGATCTCCGAGGTCTGCAGCACCGGGGCGATGCGCGGGCCGAGCCGGCGCAGGGCGTCGAAGGCGGCGGGCGCCGCGGTGCGCGGAAGAAGGTGTTCCGACTGGAGTTCCTCGCCGGTGCTCGGCGTGAAGTCCTGCCGGAAGTGCGGGAGTCGTCGGTGCCAGGGCCCCGGGACGCCCAGCTGCTCGGTGCAGAACTCCGGCGGCATGCCGGCGATCGGATGGAACGGGCGGCCGGCCTCCCGGGCGCCCAGCCGGCGCAGCGCGTCGGTGCCCGGCTCCTGCCGGTCCGTCCGCTGCTTGAGCCACACCATGGCCGTCTCGGCGTGCCAGTCCGTGAAGACGCTGACGCTGTAGGCCGCGCCGAAGACGGCCTCGACGTCCGCCGCGAGCCGGTCCATGGGCAGTCCGGTGCAGACCGACTGGGCGACCTCGTAGGCCGGCTCGATGTCCAGGGTCACGCCGGTGACGATCCCCAGGGCGCCCAGGCCGATCACGGTGCCGTCGAGCCGGTCGTCCGGGTTCTCCCGCCGCAGCTCGACCGGCTCGCCCTCCGGCCCGACGATGTGCAGCCCCGCCACCGACGACGCCAGGCCCTGCCGGGCGCTGCCGGAGCCGTGGGTACCGGTGGCACAGCAGCCGGCCACCGAGATGTGGGGCAGCGACGCCATGTTCGCCAGCGCGTAGCCCGCGGCGTGCAGGCGTTCGGCGACCTCGGCGTACCGCAGGCCGGCCGCGACGGTGACCGTCGACCGCCGGGAGTCGATCTCCATGGCCGGGGGCAGGCCGTCCAGCCGGATGAGATCACCGCTGGTGTCGGCGATGCGGTTGAAGGAGTGGCCGCTTCCCAGGGCCCGCACCTTCTGTGCCGAGGCGACGAGCCGCTGCACCTCCTCGACGGTCGCGGGGCGGTGCACCCGCGCGGCGGAGAAGGCCACGTTGCCGGCCCAGTTCGTCGTGGAGCCTGTCGTCAGCATGTGTCTTCCCAGGAGGCCGTGGTGTGTCGCGAGGAGGCTGCCACAGCCGCCGGGTGATCCGGTAGTGGGGGTGCTCCACCGAGTCCTAGGCGCGGTAGCGGGCCCACAGGCGGGGCAGTCGCTCGGCCAGGGCGGCGTCGTCCTCCAGGTCCAGCGGTTCGCCGACCGGATCGGACGGCGTCTCGGGCAGTTCGAGGTCCGGCAGGTCGTCGCCGGTCAGCTGCTCGTAGGCCTCGTCCGCCGCGTAGCCGAGGTCCTCGGCCTCGCCGTCCAGCTCCGGGTCGAAGTCCTCCAGCAGGTCGGCGAGGGCGTCCGCGTCGTGCGCGGCGCCCTCGAAGATCTGCCGGCCCTGCCCGATCAGCCAGCAGCGGAACGCGTCGAAGACGTCGTCGCTGGCTCCGTCGAGCAGGATCCAGGCCGCGGCCCACAGGTCCCAGGCGTAGGAACGGCGCAGCCGGGCCTCGAAGTGCCGGGCGAAGACGGTCACGGCCTCCGGGTCCAGCCGGGTCAGCCGTTCGATCAGGACGTCGGCCTGCTCCTCGGGATCGCCCTCGGCGTCCTCCCGGGCGCTGTCGATGTGCTCCCAGAACTCCGTCTCGTCCATCACGGGTCCAGGATCGGCCCTGGGGCCGCCCCTCGCACGCGGACATGCGGGGGACGGCCCCAGGTGGATGACCCGATCGGAGTAGTCAGGCCAGGCCGTACTTCTCCGCGGCCTGGCGGACCGTCTCCTGCTTGACCTCGCCGCGGCGGGCCAGCTGGGCGAGGGCGCCCACGACGACCGACTCGGGGTCGACGCCGAAGTGGCGGCGGGCCGCCTCGCGGGTGTCGGACAGGCCGTAGCCGTCGGTGCCCAGCGACATCCAGTCCTGCTCGACCCACTGGCTGATCTGGTCCGGCACGGCACGCATCCAGTCGCTGACCGCGAGGACGGGGCCGGGGGCACCCTTCAGTGCGCGGGTGACGTAGGGGACGCGGTCCTCGCCGCGCAGCTGCGCCGCGTCGCAGGCCATGGCGTCCCGCCGCAGCTCGCTCCAGGAGGGGGCGGACCACACGTCGGCCGTCACACCCCACTCGTCGGCCAGCATCTGCTGGGCCTGCAGGATCCAGTGGATCGCGGTGCCGGAGGCCAGCAGCTGGATGTGCGGGGCGTCGGCCGAGGGCGCGGTGCCCTCGCGGAACCGGTAGAGGCCCTTGACGATGCCCTCTTCGACGCCCTCCGGCATGGCCGGCTGGACCTTCGGCTCGTTGTACACCGTCAGGTAGTAGAAGACGTTCTCGGCCTCCGGCCCGAACATCCGCCGCAGACCGTCGCGGACGATCACGCCGACCTCGTAGGCGAAGGCCGGGTCGTAGCTGAGCGCCGAGGGGTTCGTGGAGGCGATCAGCGGGGACTGGCCGTCCGCGTGCTGCAGGCCCTCACCGGTCATCGTGGTGCGGCCGGCGGTGGCGCCGACGAGGAAGCCGCGGCCGAGCTGGTCGCCGAGCGCCCACAGCTGGTCGGCGGTGCGCTGCCAGCCGAACATCGAGTAGAAGATGTAGAACGGGATCATCGGCTCGCCGTGCGTGGCGTACGCCGTCGCCGCGGCGGTGAAGTCCGCGACGGACCCGGCCTCGGTGATCCCCTCGTTGAGGATCTGGCCGTTCTCGGCCTCCTTGTAGTACAGGAGCTGGTCGCGGTCGACCGGGTCGTAGGTCTGGCCCAGCGGCGAGTAGATGCCCGCGGACGGGAACAGCGACTCCATGCCGAAGGTGCGCGCCTCGTCGGGGACGACGGGCACCCAGCGCTTGCCGGTCTCCTTGTCCTTCATCAGGTCCTTGACCAGGCGGACGAACGCCATCGTGGTGGCGATCTCCTGGCTGCCGGACCCCTTGTTCAGCGCCTGGAAGGGCTTGTCGGCCGGCTCGGGCAGCGCGACCGGGTGCACCCGGCGCTCCGGGGCGGGGCCGCCGAGGGCCGCGCGGCGCTCCTGCAGGTAGCGCACCTCGGGCGAGTCGGGGCCCGGGTGCACGTAGGGCACCAGCTTGTCGTCCAGCTTGCTGTCCGGGATGGGGAGCTCGAGCAGGTCCCGCATGGCGCGGAACTGCTTGCCGTCGAGCTTCTTCATCTGGTGGTTGGCGTTGCGGGACTCGAAGCCCGGGCCGAGCGTCCAGCCCTTGACGGTCTGGGACAGGATCACCGTCGGCGCGCCCTTGTGCTCGACGGCGGCCTTGTAGGCGGCGTACACCTTGCGCGGCTC
>DASSBO010000036.1:0-9430 GCA_035698655.1 Streptomyces sp. | reverse complement strand
CCGCGGCGGCAGGTCGAGCGGCTCCTCGCCCAGCACCTCGCCGGTGACCACCCGGCGGCGCAGGTAGGAGACGACCTGGTTGGTCACCTGGACGGTCCCCACCGACAGCGTGACGTGCTCCCACTCGCGGCTGGTCCGGTGTGCCGTCGTGGGCGTGGTCGCCGACGTCACCGCCCGCACCACTGAGGGCCCCTACTCCCCGCGGATGCGGGCCCGCGCCGGCCCGGCGGGTTCAGGGCGCGGAACGCAGCAACTCGGCCAGCAGGCGCAGCGCACCGCGCTTGTGCAGGGGGTCGTTGCCGTTGCCGCACTTGGGCGACTGGATGCACGAGGGGCACCCCGCCTCGCAGGTGCAGGAGGCGATGGCCTCCCGTGTGGCGGTCAGCCACTCGCGTGCCTTGTGGAAACCGCGTTCGGCGAAACCGGCGCCACCGGGGTGTCCGTCGTAGACGAACACCGTCGGCAGCAGCGTGTCCGGGTGCAGCGGGACGGAGACGCCGCCGATGTCCCACCGGTCGCAGGTGGCGAACAGCGGCAGCAGGCCGATCGAGGCGTGCTCGGCGGCGTGCAGCGCCCCGGGCAGGATCTCGGGCGACAGGCCGGCCGCGTCCAGCTGGTCCTCGGTGACCGTCCACCACACGGCGCGGGTGCGCAGCGTGCGCGGCGGCAGGTCCAGTTTCGTCTCGCCCATCACCTCACCCGTGACGAGCCTGCGGCGCAGATAGGAGACCACCTGGTGGGTGACCTCGACGGAACCGAAATGCAGGCGCGCCTCTCCCCAGGCGACCTCGGTGTCGGTCTCCAGCACCGAGACGGCGGTGGTGTCCCGCGCCATCGTCGACCAGGGCGGGTTCGCCTCGGTGACCAGCGCGACCGAGTCGTCCAGGTCGAGCCGCGAGACGACATAGCTGCGGCCCTGGTGCAGGTGGACGGCGCCGTCGTGCACGGTGCCGTGCGCCGTCGCCGCGTCGACGGTCCCCAGCAGCCGGCCGGTGCCCTCCTCGACGATCTGCACGGGGCGGCCGCCGGAGCCGCGGATGTCCACCAGGTCGGCCGGCCGCTCGCGGCGGGTCCAGTACCAGGCGGTGCCGCGCCGCCGCAGGAGTCCGCGCCGTTCGAGGCCGGCCGTGACATCGGCGAACTCCGGGCCGAACAGTTCGGCGTCGGCAGCGGTCAGCGGCGCCTCCGCGGCGGCCGCGCACAGGTGCGGTGCGAGGACGTAGGGGTTGTCCGGGTCGAGGACCGTCGACTCGACGGGGTGGCTGAAGACCGATTCGGGGTGGTGCACGAGATAGGTGTCCAGCGGGTCGTCGCGTGCGACCAGGACCGCCAGGGCGCCCTGGCCGGCCCGGCCGGCCCGGCCGGCCTGCTGCCACAGCGAGGCCCTGGTGCCCGGGTAGCCGGTGATCAGGACGGCGTCCAGGCCGGAGACGTCCACGCCCAGCTCCAGGGCCGTGGTGGCGGCCAGCCCGAGCAGGTCACCCGAGTGCAGGGCACGCTCGAGCGCGCGCCGCTCCTCGGACAGGTAGCCGCCGCGGTAGGCCGCGACGCGGGAGGCCAGCCCGCGTCCGCTGCCGGCGCCGGTCTCGCCGAGACGTTCCTGCGCGATGAGGGAGACCAGCTCCGCGCCCCGGCGGGAGCGGACGAAGGCGACGGTGCGCACGTGCCGGCCGACCAGGTCGGTGAGGAGCTCCGCGGTCTCCGCCGTGGCCGTGCGGCGCACCGGGGCGCCGCGCTCGCCCTCCCGGTCGGTCAGCGGCGGCTCCCACAGCGCGAAGACGAGCTCGCCGCGGGGTGAGGTGTCCTCCGTGACCGCCGTGACGGGCACGCCGGTCAGCCGGCCGGCGGCCTCGGCCGGGTCGGCGGAGGTGGCGGAGGCCAGCAGGAAGACGGGGTGCGCGCCGTAGCGGGCACACACCCGCCGCAACCGGCGCAGCACCTGGGCCACGTGTGAGCCGAACACCCCGCGGTAGGTGTGGCACTCGTCGATGATCACGTAGCGCAGGGCCCGCAGGTAGGAGGACCAGCGGGCGTGGGACGGCAGCAGGCTGCGGTGCAGCATGTCGGGGTTCGTCAGCAGGTGGTTGGCGAACCGGCGCGCCCACTCGCGCTCCTCCGGCGGGGTGTCGCCGTCGTAGACCGCCGGGCGCACGGCGGTGCCCAACGGCGCGGCGAGGCTGCGCACCGCCCGCCGCTGGTCGGCGGCCAGCGCCTTCGTCGGCGCGAGGTAGAGGGCCGTCGCGCCGCGCCCGTTCGGTGCCTGCGCGCCCGCCACCAGGGCGTCGAGGACGGGCACGAGGTATGCCAGCGACTTTCCCGAGGCGGTGCCGGTGGCGACGACGGTGGACCGGCCGTCCAGCGCGGCGGTGACGGTGCGCGCCTGGTGCTCCCACAGCCGGTCCACGCCGGAGGCACGCACGGCCTCCACGACTTCCGGCCGGATCTGCCCAGGCCACTCGGCATGCCTGCCGACACGGGAGGGCAAGTGCTCCGTATGGGTGATGCGCGTGGCCCGGTCCGCCCCGGCGGCAAGGCGTTCGAGCACCGTGAGTGGGTCTGGATTGTCGGCCATCGGCACCGAGTGTGTCACCAGCGTGACGGACAATGGACGCAAGGCGTCGTGCACGCCTGCCGGTAAGTGATTGAATGCCACTGCGGCTGCCGATCCGTTCCCTGCCGTCCCCGCCGCCAGCGGGGAGGACCCGGGAGGGGGCTGAAGGGGGCGGACCGCTCGATAGCAAGGTGCTGGAGGATCCGTGGACCTGTCACTGTCGACCCGTACCGTGGACGATCGCACGATCGTCGAGGTCGGGGGCGAGATTGATGTATACACCGCGCCCAAGCTGCGTGAGCAGCTGGTCGAGCTCGTGAACGACGGCAGCTACCACCTCGTCGTGGACATGGAAGGCGTCGACTTCCTTGACTCCACCGGCCTCGGGGTGCTGGTCGGCGGGCTCAAGCGGGTGCGTGCCCACGAGGGCTCACTGCGACTGGTGTGCAACCAGGAGCGCATTCTCAAGATCTTCCGAATCACCGGTCTGACCAAGGTGTTCCCGATCCACGGCTCGGTCGACGAGGCCGTGGCGGCCACGGACTGACCGTGGCGTCCGTCCGGCACCGCCGGACCGGTCACCGGAAGACGTGGTACCGGGCTCGATCCTGAGCCCGGTACCGAGAATGCAGCATCGCAGCCCGAGGGGGATGGCATGGCCACCGTCGAACTCCGATTCAGCGCGCTTCCCGAGCACGTGCGGACGGCTCGGCTGGTCGCCGCTGCCGTGGCGCGCCGCGCCGGAGTCGACGAGACCCAGCTCGACGAGGTGCGGCTCGCGGTCGGCGAGGCCTGCACCCGGGCCGTCGGGCTGCACATGAACAACAGCGTGAGCAGCCCCGTGCGGGTGTCGCTCATCGAGGACGAGAAGAAGTTCTCCATCGAGGTCGGCGACGAGGCGTCGGGGACCGTGGGTGCCCTGGTGCCCGGCGGCCGTGACGAGCTGCCCGAGCCGGCCGGCGACGATGACGAGGCGGACGGCGACATGGGGCTCGCCGTCATCAGCGGGCTGGTCGATGACGTCGAGATCACCGCCGACGACCGGGGCGGGCTCATCCGCATGAGCTGGCCGGCGAAGGACCGGCCCGTCCTCTCCTGAACCGCTCCCGGGGCCCGGGCCGGCGTCGCCCGGCCGCCCACCGGTGAGGAACACAACATCGCGGAGCCGTCCGGCGGCTTGGCCTGCCCACTTCCCCGGTACACCACGCCGGAGCGATTGGTACAAACGCCTGGATTCGATGACAGTCTTCTCATCCGATTCGCGGACGAGGTGGCCGCAACGTGTAAGTTCCCCGGCGGAAGAGTCATGGAAGGGACCACACCGGTGAACAAGAAGCTTGCGGCTGCACTGTCCGGCGGCGCGGCACTCCTGCTGACGCTGACCGGCTGCGGCGACGACACCGCCAAGATGAACGCCTGGGCAGAACGCGTCTGCGGGCACGTCAAGCCCCAGGTGCAGAAGATCCGTTCGGCCAACTCCTCCATCACCCAGGTGTCCCAGTCCCAGAAGTCGCCCGAGGAGGTGCAGAAGGCCGACGCGGAGGCCTTCCAGAACATCTCCGAGGCCTACGAATCGCTCGCCGACGCCATCGACAAGGCAGGCGCCCCGCCCGTCGAGAACGGCGCGAAGCTGCAGAAGGACGCGGTCAAGGAGCTGCACGAACTGGCCGGCAAGTACGCCGGCATCACCAAGACCGTCAAGGACCTGGAGACCGACGACCAGGCGAAGTTCGCCGCCGGCCTCAAGGGCGTCGCCCAGGACATGAAGAAGTTCGGCAAGAGCGGCGACCAGGCACTGCGCAAGCTGCAGTCCGGTGAGCTGCGCAAGGCCATGGTCAAGCAGCCGGGCTGTCAGAAGGCCTCCCCGGGCGTCGCCGACGCGAAGGGCTCCGACAACAAGGACTCCTGAGCCGGCGCCCGTCGCGCACACCCCACAATGGGGGCGTGACGACCCACCCTCTCCCCACGCACGATCCCGGAACCGCCGACCGGCTCCGCCAGGCACTGCAGACCGCCCGGTTCACCGCCGACGGCCTGCTGGAACTGCTGGGCGCCGCCGCCTACGCCGCCCTCGGCCGCAGCGAGACGGTCCCCGCCCTCCGCGCCACCCGCGGCGACGGGCCGCTGAAAACGCTGGTGCACCTCTTCCTCCTCCAGCAGACCGTCCCGCTGCCGCAGGCCCGCGCCGCGCTGCCGGTGGACGAGCTGCTGGCCGACGGCTGGCTGCTGCCCGACGGCGACGCGGTGCGCGCCGCCGTCGACGTCCGCCCCTACGGCGGGCCCGACGGGCAGGACTGGTGGATCGTCTCCGACCTGGGCTGCGCCGTCGGCGGAGCCGGCGGCATCGGCGCCCGCCACCAGGACGTCGTCCTGGGCGTCGGCGGCGCGTCCACCACGCTGGCCGGCGTCACCGTCCGCACCCCCGTCGCCCGTGCCCTCGACCTCGGCACCGGCTCCGGCATCCAGGCCCTGCACGCCGCGCAGCACGCCACCGCCGTCACCGCGACCGACCTCAACCCGCGGGCCCTGCAGTGCACCCGGCTCACCCTCGCGCTCTCCGGTGCGCCGGAGGCCGACCTGCGCGAGGGTTCCCTGTTCGAGCCGGTCACCGACGAGCCGCCCTTCGACCTGATCGTCTCCAACCCGCCGTTCGTCATCTCCCCGGACACCCGCCTCACCTACCGCGACGGCGGCATGTCCGGCGACGACCTGTGCCGCACCCTCGTCCGGCAGGGGCCCGGGCACCTCGCCCCCGGCGGATACCTGCAGCTCCTCGCCAACTGGGAACACCGTGAGGACGAGGACTGGCGCGACCGGGTGGCCGGCTGGGTGCCGCCCGGCTGCGACGCGTGGATCGTGCAGCGCGAGGTGCAGGACGTCACGCAGTACGCCGAGCTCTGGCTGCGCGACGCCGGCGACCACCGCGCCGCGCCCGACGCGCCCGACGAGTACGCCGCCCGCTACGCGGCGTGGCTGGACGCGTTCGAGGCGCGCGGCACCAAGGCGGTCGGCTTCGGCTGGATCACGCTGCGCCGCAGCGACGCGGAGCAGCCCTCGGTGATCGCCGAGGACTGGCCGCACCCCGTCGAGCAGCCGCTCGGCGAGGTGGTGCGGGCGCACTTCGAACGACAGGACTTCCTGCGCCGTACGGATGACGCGGGACTGCTGGAGAGCCACTTCGTCCTCGCCGACGAGGTCGTCCAGGAGCAGGTCGGGCTGCCCGGAGCCGAGGACCCCGAGCACGTGGTGCTCCGGCAGCACCGCGGAATGCGCCGGGCCACGAAGGTCGACGCCGTCGGTGCCGGATTCGCCGGTGTCTGCGACGGCACGCTGCCCGCGGGCCGGATCCTCGACGCCATCGCCCAGCTGCTCGGCGAGGACCCGGTGGCCCTGCGCGACCGTACCCCGGCGGCGATCCGGCTGCTGGTGGAGCAGGGTTTCCTGCTGCCCGCACCGGCGCCCGCCTGAGCACCCGGCGGCAGGAATGCCGGTTGTCGGGTTACCGTTCGAGTGTTGTTGCGGACTTTTCCCGTTTGACATGGGGACGGGAGGTACCGTCACACTCCGCAGCGTTCCGCAGCCGCCCGGCGGCGGAACCGCCACCCAACGAGCCGCACCGTCGACCGGAGAGAAGAGCGAGAAGTTGTCCCCGACCAGCGAGACCGCAAACGGCGGACGCCGACTCGTGATCGTCGAGTCGCCCGCCAAGGCCAAGACGATCAAGGGCTACCTGGGCCCTGGCTACGTGGTCGAGGCCAGCGTCGGGCACATCCGCGACCTCCCGAACGGCGCGGCCGAGGTGCCCGCCAAGTACAAGGGACAGCCCTGGGCCCGCCTCGGCGTCAACGTCGAACACGACTTCGAGCCGCTGTATGTCGTCAACAGCGACAAGAAGGACCAGGTCAAGAAGCTCAAGTCCCTCCTGGCCGACTCCGATGAACTCTTCCTCGCCACGGATGAGGACCGCGAGGGCGAGGCGATCGCCTGGCACCTGCAGGAGGTGCTCAAGCCCAAGGTGCCGGTGCGCCGGATGGTCTTCCACGAGATCACCAAGGACGCCATCCGCGCCGCCGTGAACAACCCGCGCGACCTGAACCAGAAGCTCGTCGACGCCCAGGAGACCCGCCGCATCCTCGACCGGCTCTACGGCTACGAGGTCTCGCCGGTCCTGTGGAAGAAGGTCATGCCGCGGCTGTCGGCCGGCCGGGTGCAGTCCGTGGCCACCCGGCTCGTCGTCGAGCGGGAGCGGGAGCGGATGGCGTTCCGCTCCGCCGAGTACTGGGACCTGACGGCCACCTTCGCCACCGGCCGCTCCGGCGACTCCTCCGACCCGGGCACCTTCGGCGCCCGGCTGTCCGCGGTCGACGGCCGCCGCGTCGCCCAGGGCCGCGACTTCGGCGCCGACGGCCAGGCGAAGAACCCCGGCCAGGTGCTGCACCTGGACGAAGCGGCGGCCCGCTCGCTGGCCGACGCCCTGGCCGACACCGACTTCGCCGTCCGCTCGGTCGACTCCAAGCCCTACCGCCGCTCGCCCTACGCCCCCTTCCGCACCACCACGCTGCAGCAGGAGGCCGGCCGCAAGCTCGGCTTCGGCGCGCGAGTGACCATGCAGGTGGCCCAGAAGCTGTACGAGAACGGCTTCATCACCTACATGCGTACGGACTCCACCGTGTTGTCCGACACGGCCGTGTCCGCGGCCCGTGCCCAGGTCACCCAGCTCTACGGCGCCGACTACCTGCCCGAGCGGCCGCGCACCTATGCCGGCAAGGTCAAGAACGCCCAGGAGGCGCACGAGGCGATCCGCCCCTCCGGCGACCGCTTCCGCACCCCCGCCGAGACCGGCCTGACCGGCGACCAGTTCAAGCTGTACGAGCTCATCTGGAAGCGCACCGTCGCCTCCCAGATGAAGGACGCCACCGGCCAGTCCGTCACCGTCAAGGTCGGCGGCCGCAGCGCCGACGGCCGGGACGCCGAGTTCAGCGCCACCGGCAAGATCATCACCTTCCACGGCTTCCTCAAGGCCTACGTGGAGGGAGCCGACGACCCCAACGCCGAGCTGGACGACCGCGAGCGCCGGCTGCCCCAGGTCACCGAGGGCGACGCGCTGCGCGCCGAGGACCTGTCCGTCGACGGCCACGCGACCAAGCCGCCGGCCCGCTACACCGAGGCCACGCTGGTCAAGGAGCTCGAAGAGCGCGAGATCGGCCGCCCCTCGACCTACGCGTCGATCATCAGCACCATCCAGGACCGCCGGTACGTGTTCAAGAAGGGCACGGCGATGGTGCCGTCCTTCCTGAGCTTCGCCGTCGTCGGCCTGCTGGAGAAGCACTTCGGGCGGCTCGTCGACTACGACTTCACCGCCAAGATGGAAGACGACCTCGACCGCATCGCCGCCGGCAACGCCCAGGCCGTGCCGTGGCTGCGCCGCTTCTACTTCGGCGAGGACGACGGGAAGCCGGCCCCCGCCTCGGCCGCCGACTCCGGCAACGGCGACGGCGACCACCTCGGCGGGCTCAAGGAACTCGTCTCCGACCTCGGTGCGATCGACGCCAAGGGCGTCTCGTCCTTCCCGGTCGGCGACGGGATCGTGCTCCGCGTCGGCCGCTACGGGCCGTACGTGGAGAAGCCCGACCCGAACAAGCCCGACGAGCCCGGGCAGCGCGCCGACGTCCCCGACGACCTGCCGCCGGACGAGCTGTCCGTCGCCTACGCCGAGGAACTGCTGGCCAAGCCCAGCGGCGACTTCGAGCTCGGCACCGACCCGGAGACCGGACGCCCCATCGTCGCCCGCGACGGCCGGTACGGGCCCTACGTCACCGAGGTGCTGCCCGAGGGCACCCCGAAGACCGGCAAGAACGCCGTCAAGCCGCGCACCGCGTCGTTGCTGAAGTCCATGTCCCTCGACACGGTGACGCTGGAGCAGGCGCTGCGGCTGCTGTCGCTGCCGCGCGTCGTCGGCACCGACCCGGAGTCGGGCGTGGAGATCACCGCGCAGAACGGCCGCTACGGCCCCTACCTCAAGAAGGGCACGGACTCGCGGTCGCTGACCAGCGAGGACCAGCTGTTCACCATCACGTTGGACGAGGCGCTCACGCTGTATGCCGAGCCCAAGCGCCGTGGCCGTGCCGCCACGCCCCCGCTGAAGGAGCTCGGTGCGGACCCCGCCTCCGGCAAGCCGGTCGTGGTCAAGGACGGCCGGTTCGGGCCGTACGTCACCGACGGGGAGACCAACGCCAGCCTGCGCAAGGGCGACGACGTGCTGTCCATCACCGACGAGCGGGCCTCTGAGCTGTTGGCCGATCGTCGGGCCCGCGGGCCGGTGAAGAAGGTCGCCAAGAAGGCTCCGGCCAAGAAGGCTGCGAAGAAGGCCCCGGCCAAGAAAGCTCCGGCGAAGAAAGCCGCCAAGAAGGCCTAGCGGGCACCTATCCGGTGATGTCGCTGGAAATCTCGTCGATATCGCTCGGCGAGGCCAGGTTCATCGGGCGGGCCAACTGGGTGGGCGCGGTACGGCCACGCAGTTCCACGATCTCCCCGACGTCCCAGCTCAGCGCCTCGGCGTCGAGCGCGCCGCTGACCGCCGCCGCGGAGGCCAACACGTGGCCTTCCTCCAGCTTGGCGAGCTCGGTGAGCCGGGCCGCCTCGTTGACCGGGTCGCCGATCACGGTGTATTCGAAACGGGCCTGAGCGCCGATATGGCCGGCGATTGCCCGCCCGGCCGAGACCCCGATGCCGAACTCGGTGTCGCTGCCCAGAACGTTCAACAACTCGTCGTGTAGTTCGCGCGACGCGGCGAGCGCGGCGCCCGAGGCGTCGGGATGCTCGAGGGGGGCGCCGAAGATGGCCAGCGCAGCGTCACCCTGGAACTTGTTGACGAAGCCG
>DASSBO010000035.1:0-3577 GCA_035698655.1 Streptomyces sp. | reverse complement strand
ATCTCCGCGACGGGTGCCGGCGAGTCGACCACCTGCCCGGTGGGCATGACCGCGCCCTGCGACATGGCGTTGAGCTGCCGGAACCGCACCGGGTCCATGCCCAGTTCGGCGGCGACCTTGTCCATCTGCGCCTCGTAGGCGAAGCAGGCCTGGACCGCGCCGAAGCCGCGCATCGCGCCGCAGGGCGGGTTGTTGGTGTAGAGGGCGAGTGCCTCGATGTCGACGTCGTCGACGACGTAGGGGCCGGCCGAGAGCGAGGAGGCATTGCCGACGACGGCCGGTGAGGAGGAGGCGTAGGCGCCGCCGTCGAGCACGATCCGGCAGGCCATGTGGGTGAGCTTGCCGTCCCGGGTGGCGCCGTGCTCGTAGTGGATCTTCGCCGGGTGCCGGTGGACGTGTCCGAAGAAGGACTCGAACCGGTTGTAGACGACCTTGACGGGCTTGCCGGTGCGCAGCGCCAGCAGGCAGGCGTGGATCTGCATGGACAGGTCCTCGCGGCCGCCGAAGGCGCCGCCGACGCCGGACAGCGTCATGCGGACCTTGTCCTCGGGCAGGCCCAGCACGGGAGCGATCTGCCGCAGGTCGGCGTGCAGCCACTGGGTGGCGACGTAGAGGTCGACGCCGCCGTCCTCCGCCGGGACGGCCAGTCCGGACTCGGGCCCGAGGAAGGCCTGGTCCTGCATGCCGACCTCGTAGTCGCCGCTGACGATGACGTCGGCCCGCTCGCGGGCGGCGGCCACGTCGCCGCGCCGGATGGGCTGCCGGTGCACGATGTTGGGGTGCGGGACGTGCCCGGCGTGGTGGTCGTCGCGGCCGGGGTGCAACAGCGGCGCGTCGTCGGCGAGCGCGGTTGCCTCGTCGTGGATCACGGGCAGTTCGCGGTACTCGACGCGGATCTTGGCCGCCGCGCGGCGCGCGGTCTCCGGGTGGTCGGCGGCGACGATCGCGACGGGCTCGCCGTGGTGCCGGACCCGGCCGTGGGCGAGGACGGGGGTGTCCAGGATCTCCAGGCCGTAGTGCCGCACCTCGGTGGGCAGGTCGTCGTAGGTCAGGACGGCGTACACGCCAGCCTGGGCGAGGGCGGCCGAGGTGTCGACGGAGACGATCTCGGCGTGCGCGTGCGGGCTGCGCAGCGTGAAGCCCCACAGCATGTCCTCGTGCCACATGTCGGAGGAGTAGGCGAACTCGCCCGTGACCTTCAGGGTGCCGTCGGGCCGCAGCGTGGACTCGCCGACGCCGCCGGTGGTCTGGCTGCCCTGGGTGAGCTTGGTGGGGGCGCGGTCGGGTGCGGTGGCCGCGCGGGTGGCGCCCGGTGTGCCGGTCATCGCTCTCAGGCCCCCGTTCCGGTGCTCTCGGTCTGCCCGCGGGCGGCGGCCAGCCGGACGGCGTCCATGATCTTCTCGTAGCCGGTGCAGCGGCACAGGTTGCCCGAGAGGGCCTCCCGGATGTCCGCGTCGGAGGGCTGCGGGTTGCGTTCGATCAGTTCGTCGGCGGCGACGAGCAGCCCGGGCGTGCAGAAGCCGCACTGGACGGCGCCCGCGTCGACGAAGGCCTGCTGCACGCCGGAGAGCTGGGCGCCCTCGCCGGTGGCGCCGTCGGAGGCGCGCTCACCGGCCCGGTCGGCCAGGCCCTCGACGGTGACGACGTCCCGGTCCTGGACCTGCCCGGCGGCGACCAGGCACGCGCACACGACCTCGTCGTCCAGCCGGACGGTGCACGAGCCGCACTCGCCCTGCTCGCAGGCGTTCTTGGAGCCGGGCAGGCCCATGCGCTCGCGCAGCACGTACAGCAGGGACTCGCCCTCCCACACGTCGTCGGCCTCGTAAGGCCTGCCGTTGACGGTGAATGTCACGCGCACTGTGCGCCTCCTTCCGCGGTGCCGCCCGCGCGGTACTCCTCCCAGACCCAGCCGAGGGTGCGGCGGGCCATGACGGAGACCGCGTGGCGGCGGTACTTCGCGCTGCCGCGCACGTCGTCGATCGGGTTGCAGGCTCCGGAGACGAGTTCGGCGAACTGCCGTGCCACGGAGGGGGTGATCGGGCGGGCGCCGTCCCAGAAGCCGCCGTCGGCCAGCTCGGCGTTGAGGAACTCCTCGGCGGCCTGTGCGCGCAGCGGGGTGGGGGCGGCGGAGCCGATGCCGGTGCGCACGGTGCGCGTCTCGGGGTGCAGGGCGATGCCGAAGGCGCACACGGCGATGACCATGGCGTTGCGGGTGCCGACCTTGGAGAACTGCTGCGGCCCGGACGCCTTCTTGATGTGCACGCAGCGGATGAGCTCGTCGTCGGCGAGCGCGTTGCGCTTGACGCCGGTGTAGAACTCCTCGACGGGGATGCGCCGGGTGCCGCGCACGGAGACGGCCTCCACCTCGGCGCCGGCGGCCAGCAGCGCGGGGTGGGAGTCGCCGGCGGGCGAGGCCGCGCCCAGGTTGCCGCCGACGCTGCCGCGGTTGCGGATCTGCGGGGAGCCGACGGTGTGGGCGGCCAGGGCCAGGCCGGGGAGCTCGCCGCGCAGGTTCTCGATGATCTTGGTGTAGGGCACGGAGGCGCCGAGCCGCACGGTCTCCTCGCCGGTCTCCCACTCGCGCAGCTCGGTGACGCGGTTGAGGTCGAGCAGGTACTCGGGACGGCGGTGGTCGAAGTTGATCTCGACCATGACGTCGGTTCCCCCCGCGATGGGCACAGCGGTGGGGTGCTCGGCCTTCGCGGCGAGCGCCTCCTCCCAGCCGGCGGGGCGCAGGAACTCCATGGTGTCTCTTTCGGTCGCTGTGACGCTGTCACCGGGTGCTGCGGGGGACGGCCGGCAGTCCGGAGCCGTTCATCTTCTGTTCAGGTGGGACCCAGTACACCGACGAGTGAGGGCCCCGGTGCAGTCACCGAAGACATGAACCGATGAGCAGGCCGGGCCTTCCGTCTTGTAGATTCGAACGAAACACCCACGGAACGAGGCCACGACATGCGGCTGCGGGCACTGCTGGAGACCGGCTCGCTGGGGCTGCGTCTGCTGGGCGGCCAGGGAGAGCTGGACCGCTCGGTACGCAGCGTGATGACCACGGACCTGCGGGATCCCAGCCGGTACCTGTCCGGCGGCGAACTGGTGCTGACCGGGCTGGCCTGGCGGCGCACGCCGGAGGACTCCGAGCCGTTCGTGCGGATCCTGGCGCAGAACGGGGTGGCCGGACTGGCGGCGGGCGAGGCGGAGCTGGGCTCGGTGCCGGAGGACCTGGTGCTGGCCTGTGCGCAGCACCGCATGCCGCTGTTCGCCGTCGACGAGGACGTGGCGTTCGCGACGATCACCGAGCACGTGGTGCGGCAGGTCTCGGGCGAGCGGGCCGGCGACCTGGCGGCCGTCGTGGACCGGCACCGGCGGCTGATGTCGGCCGGCCCGTCCGGCGGCGGCCCGGACGTGGTGCTCGACCTGCTGCTCTCCGACCTGGACCTGCGTGCCTGGGTGCTCTCCCCCCCCGGCCGCCAGGTCGCCGGCTCCTCCGGCGGGGAGCCGGCCGGCCCGGACGCCGGGGCGCGGCCCCCGGGGCTGTCGGCCGCGGTGCGCGCCCGGCTCGCGGGCGAGCATCTCGCCC
>DASSBO010000034.1:0-7778 GCA_035698655.1 Streptomyces sp. | reverse complement strand
GCGGTCGGCGACGACGCCTTGACCCGCTTCAAGCTGGACGTCGTCCGCGCCCTGGGCCCGCACGCCTCCGCCCTTCTCATCGACCGTCACTACGGCTACCGCGAGGTCGTCGAGGGCCGGCTGCTGCCCGGGAGCTGCGCGCTCATCCTCGCCGCGGACGCCCTCGACCAGCAGCCCGGCGGGCCCGTCACCGACACCGCCGTCGACGACGATGCCGACCCGGCCCGAGCGGCGGCCGACGGGGCACGCGCACTGAAGCTGCTCCTGGTGTGGCGCCGCGACGCCCTGCGCGACCAGCGGGTCGCCATGGCCGC
The DNA here is from genome assembly GCA_035698655.1 of Streptomyces sp. Lineage (GTDB taxonomy): Bacteria > Actinomycetota > Actinomycetes > Streptomycetales > Streptomycetaceae > Streptomyces. The sequence goes on along the minus strand of DASSBO010000034.1, from coordinate 7,464 downwards.
CCAGTTCGTCGCCAGGTGCCGGGCACACGGCCTCGCCTCCGTCCTGGAGCCCGTCGCACGGCCCACGCCGCAAGAGGAGGCCGCAGGCACCTTCCGCCTCAACGACGCCATCGTCGAGGCCGCCGCCGAACTCGCCCCGCTGGCGCCCTCGCTGTACAAGTGCCAGGTGCCCGACGGCGGCGTCGGCACCGTCAGCGAACTGGCCGCACAGGCCGAGCGGATCGACGACGTCGTCGACGTGCCGTGGGTCGTCCTCTCCCAGGGCGTGGACCCCGGCGACTTCCCGCACGCCGTCGAGGCCGCCTGCCGCGCCGGCGCCTCCGGGTTCCTCGCCGGCCGGGCCCTGTGGACCTCGGCCCTGGACGCCGCCGACACCGGTGCGGCGCTGCGCGGCGGCAGCACCGACCGGCTGCGCCGGCTCGGCGAGATCGTCGACCGGCACGGACGCCCCTGGTGGGACGCCCCCGCGCACCGCGAAGGAGGCCCCGCATGACCGACGGACCCCGGGTGTGCCTGCTGCACACCGTGGCCGCGCTCCCCGCCGTCTTCGACCCGCTGCTGCGCGACGAGGCACCCGGCGTACGCGCGTACCACATGGTCGACGAGTCCCTGCTCGCCGACACCGTCGCCCACGGCCCGCTGCCCCGCACCACCGCCCGCCTCGCCTCGCACCTCGCGCAGGCCGAAGCGGCCGGGGCCGAAGCGGTGCTGGTCACCTGCTCCTCGATCGGACACGCCGCCGAACAGGCCCGCCCCCTGCTGGGCATCCCGGTGCTCCGCGTCGACGAACCCATGGCCCGCGAGGCCGTGCACACCGGCTCCCGCGTCGCCGTCCTCGCCACCTTGCACTCCACTCTGGGCCCCACTGCCGACCTGATCCGCCGCCAGGCCGAGCAGGCCGGCACCCCGCTCGACCTGACCGTCTCGACCTGCGACGGCGCCCACGAGGCACGCGTCGCCGGTGATCAGGACACCCACGACCGGCTCATCGCCGAGGAGGCACGGCGGCTGGCCGCGGACAACGACGTCCTCGTCCTGGCCCAGGCCTCCATGGCCGCGGCCGTCGGCACCCTGCCGCCCGGCGCACTCCGGGCGCCCGTGCTCACCTCGCCGCGCAGCGGCACCGCCCAACTCGCCGCCCTCGCCCGCCCGGCAGCCGGGGAGCACCGGTGACACCTCCGCTGCTCGGCTGCATCGCCGACGACTTCACCGGCGCCACCGACCTGGCCGGAAACCTGGCACAGGCCGGCCACCGCACCGCGGTGGCCGTCGGCACCGACGCCATCGCCGAAGCGGCCGCCGGCGCCGACGCCGTCGTCGTCGCCCTCAAGACCCGCACAGCGCCGCCCGGCCAGGCGGTCGCCGCCGCGCTGGACGCACACCGGCAGCTCGCCGCCGCCGGCTGCACCCGCTACTGGTTCAAGTACTGCTCGACCTTCGACTCCACCCCGCAGGGCAACATCGGCCCCGTCACCGACGCGCTGCTGGCCGCCACCGGCAGCCCGTACACCATCGCCTGTCCCGCCTACCCCGCCAACGGCCGCACCGTCTACCAGGGCCACCTGTTCGTCGGCGACCGGCTGCTCAGCGAGAGCGGCATGCGCGACCACCCGCTCACCCCCATGACCGACCCCGACCTGGTCCGCCTGCTCGCCGCACAGTCCCGCCACCGCGTCGGCCTGCTGCCCCTGCAGGCGCTGCACTCCGGCCGGGACGGAGCCCGCGAACGGCTGGCAGCCGAAACCGCGGCCGGCGCCCGCATCGTCGTCACCGACACCGTCGACGAGGCGGACTTCACCCAGCTGGAGCGCCTCACCCGCCACCTGCCGCTGCTCACCGGCGGCTCCGGACTCGCCCTCGCCCTGCCCCCGCCCGCCGGCACCGACGGGCGGACGGCCGCCCGCATCGACGTCGCCGAAGGCCCTTGCGCGGTCCTCGCCGGCAGCGTCTCCCCGGCCACCCTGGCCCAGACCGCCCACGCACGCTCCCGCATCCCCGCACACAAGCTCCCGCTCGACGAACTGCTGTCCGACCCGCTCGGCACCGCGGCACGGGCCGCGGCCTTCGCGCGCCGCCACACCGCAGCAGGGCCCGTCCTCCTGCACAGCGCCGACGACCGCGCCGAAGTGGCCGAGGCCCAGCGCCGATTCGGCACCGACGCCGCCGCCAAGGCAGTCGAGGACGGACTCGCCCGCTGCGCCGCGCTGCTCCTCGACGGCGGCGTGCGCAGGCTCGTCGTCGCCGGTGGAGAGACCTCCGGAGCCGTCGTCGCCGCACTGGGCCTGCGCAGCCTGCGCATCGGCCCGGCCGTCGCCCCCGGCGTGCCCTGGACGGCCGCCCGCCACCGCGGACACACCGTCAACCTGCTGCTGAAATCCGGCAACTTCGGTGCCGAAGACCTGTTCACCGCCGCGGAGGACGCCTTGTGACCGACACGCCCGCCGCCGACCTCGCCGCCGCAGGCCGGGAACTGCACGCCCTGGGTCTGAGCCCCGGCACCTCGGGAAACCTCAGTGTCCGCTGGGACGACGGACTGCTCGTCACGCCCACCGGCGCCGGCCTGGGCGGCCTCACCGCCGCCACGATCAGCCGCCTCGACGCCGATGGCCGGCTGCTGAACGGGCCACCGCCCACCAAGGAGGTCCCCCTCCACCTCGCCCTGTACCGGCGGCTGCCCGCCGCCCGCGCCGTGGTGCACCTGCACTCCACCCACGCCGTCGCCGTCTCGTGCTGCGAGCCGCACCCGCCCCGCTCCGCCGACGACGTGCTGCCCGCCCTCACCCCCTACTTCCGGATGCGCGTCGGCACCGTGCCGCTGTGCCCCTACGGGCCGCCCGGCACCGACGCGCTCGCCGCCTCCGTCGCCGGCGTCCCCGCCTCGGCCCGCGCCGTGCTGCTCGCCAACCACGGCCCGGCCGCCACCGGAGGCAGCCTGGACGAGGCGGTGGCCGCCGCGATCGAAGTCGAGGAGGCCGCCAAGCTCCACCTGCTGCTCGACGGCCGCCCCGTCCGCCTGCTGCCCGCCGACGCGTGAAGGAGCACCACACGATGCGCGAGACCCGCCACGACTGGTGGCGCGACGCCGTCATCTACCAGATCTACGTCCGCAGCTTCGCCGACGCGGACGGCGACGGCGTCGGCGACCTGCCCGGCGCCACCGCCCGTTTGGAACACATTGCGGACCTGGGCGCGGACGCCGTCTGGCTCACCCCCTTCTACCCCTCACCCATGGCCGACGGCGGCTACGACATCAGCGACCACCGCGACGTCGACCCCGCACTGGGCACCCTCGCCGACGCCGACGCCCTCCTCGCGCGCGCCCACGACCTGGGCCTGCGCGTCATCATCGACATCGTCCCCAACCACACCTCCGACGCCCATCCGTGGTTCCGTGAGGCACTCGCGAGTCCCCCCGGCAGTCCGGCCCGCGCCCGCTACGTCTTCCGCGACGGACGGGACGGCGGCCGGAGGCCGCCCAGCGACTGGCAGTCCGTCTTCGGCGGCAGGGCCTGGCAGCGCACCGGCGACGGCCAGTGGTACCTGCACCTGTTCGCCCCGGAACAGCCCGACCTGAACTGGGCCAACCCGCAAGTCGCCGCCGAATACCACGACGTGCTGCGGTTCTGGCTCGACCGCGGCGTCGACGGCTTCCGCTTCGACGTCGCCCACGGCATGGCCAAGGACCTCGCCGAACCACTGCGCGACCTCGGGGACGGTCAGGTTCACCACGGCGTCGTCGGCGCCGGCGCCAAGGGCACGCACCCCGTGTGGGACCGCGACGAGGTGCACGACATCCTGCGCTCCTTCCGCCGGGTCATGGACGAACACACCCCGCCACGCGTCGCCGTCGCCGAATCCTGGGCCGAGGCGTCGCGCCGCGCCCTGTACACCCGGGCCGACGAACTGCACCAGGCGTTCAACTTCGACTTCCTCGGCGCGCCCTGGGACGCGACCGCGCTGCGCACCGTCATCGACGACTCCCTGGCGATCGCCGCCGACTCCGGCGCGCCGCCCACCTGGGTGCTCTCCAACCACGACACCGTCCGGCACGCCACCCGGCTCGCGCTGCCCGCCGGCACCGACATCGACGCCTGGCTGCTCGGCGGCGGCCGCCGTCCCGCAGCCGACCGCGCCACCGGCAGCCGCCGGGCACGGGCCGCCGCACTGCTGATGCTGGCGCTGCCCGGCTCCGTCTACCTCTACCAGGGCGAGGAACTCGGTCTTCCCGAGGTGGCGGACCTGCCCGACGAGGCCCGCCAGGACCCGGTCTTCCGCCGCTCCGGCGGGCACCGCAAGGGACGGGACGGCTGCCGGGTGCCGCTGCCGTGGACCACCACCGGGCCCTCCCTGGGCTTCGGAGCCGGCCCCGGCCGGCTGCCGCAGCCTGCCGACTGGCCGCAGTACTCCGTTCAGGCGCAGACCGGCCGGCCGGACGGCATCCTGGAGCTGTACCGCACCGCACTGCGACTGCGCCGCGAGCACGGGGACGACCACGGCCTGACCTGGCGGGAGGCCCCGGACCCGGTACTCGCCTTCGCGCGGGGCGGCCTGCTGGCCGCCGTCAACACCGGCGCCGCGCCCGCCGCCGTCGAGGTGCCGGGCGGCTGCCGGCTGCTGCTGGCCTCCGCCGAACCGCCGGTGCTCTCCGCCGGCACGCTCACCCTGGCGCCGGACAGCGCGGCGTGGCTGCGCCGGCTGCCGCACGAGGGCTGAGCACGCCTCAGCTGCGCTGCGTCGCGAAGACCCCGGCCGTGACCAGTGCGAGCACCACCCAGGCGAACCACAGCCAGCCGCTGCCGCCCAGTGCCACCGTGTACGCGGTCACCAGCACCAGGGCGACCACCGTGCACACCGTCATCGCCTTCGTGGAGCCCGGCATCCGACACACCTCCTGAGGCAGACCTGCGCTACACCATGAACGCTACTGCCCGCGCGCCTGCAGCGAGGCCAGATACGCGTTGTACTCCTCCAGCTCGCGGTCCCCGTCCCGGTCCGCCGCGCGGTCGCGGCGCCGCGCCTGCCGCTGCTCGGAGACGTACCACTGGAAGACCAGTGCGATCAGGACCAGCACGGAGGGGATCTCGCTGAAGGCCCAGGCGATGCCGCCCGCGGTGTTCTGGTCGGCCAGCGCCGTCACCCCCAGCGAGGCCGGCGGGTCGGCGAAGGTCCCCACCAGGGGAGTGGTCGCCATCATCAGCGCGATCCCGAAGAACGCGTGGAAGGGCATGCCGACGAACAGCTCGAGGATGCGCATCACGTACCCCGGCCGGTGCGGCCCCGGGTCGACACCCATGATCGGCCAGAAGAAGACCAGCCCGACCGCGAGGAAGTGCACCATCATCGCCAGGTGCCCGGCCATCGACTCCATCAGGAAGTCGAACAACGGCGTGAAGTACAGCCCGTACAGGCTCGCGATGAACAGCGGAATGGTGAACAGCGGGTGCGAGATCACCCGCACGTACCGGCTGTGCAGCAGCGCCACCAGCAGCTCCCGCGGGCCCTTGCGGCCCCGCCCGGCCGACGGCAGGGCGCGCAGCGCCAGCGTCACCGGGGCGCCCAGCAGCAGCAGGATGGGGGAGAGCATGCTGATCACCATGTGCTGGATCATGTGCACGCTGAAGAGCACCATGCCGTAGTCGTTCAGGCCGGTGCACATCACCAGTGCCACCGTGAGCACCCCGGCGGTGAAGCCGATGGTCCGGCCGACGGGCCAGCGGTCGCCCCGGCGCACGAGACGGAGCACGCCCCACCCGTAGAGGACGAGCGCGAGCACGCAGCCGATCAGGAAGAACGGGTCGCCGCCGAAGGCGAGCCCGCGGCTCAGCGTGAACGGCGGCAGATCCATCGTCATGCCGTGTCCGCCGTGGTCCATCCGTACTCTCCCGGTTCGCGCCGATCCGCCCGGACCAGAGTAGAACCGGCCCCGGCGGCCGCTGCCGCCGGGGCCGGTCGCAGTCCCCTCCGGATCAGGCGGGCTGCGTGGCCGCCGCGATCCGCTCGGCGCGCAGTGCCTCGTACCACCGGTCGTTCACCGGGGGCAGCGCGTTCACGTCCAGCGCGAGCTTGATCAGCAGGTCCGCGATCAGGGGGTTGCGGGCGAGGACCGGACCGTGCATGTACGTGCCGAAGACGGTGTCGTTCCAGGCGCCCTCGGTGCCGTCCCCGGTGCCGTTGCCCTTGCCCAGCCGCACCCGCGCGAACGGCCGCGCCGTCGGCCCCAGGTGGGTGACGCCCTGGTGGTTCTCGAACCCGGTCAGCTCCGGCAGCCTCAGGTCGCTGTCGATGTCCGCCAGTACGTCGCCGACGCAGCGATCGGCCTCGCCGCGGGTGCTGGTGACGTCCAGCAGCCCCAGGCCCGGCTCGGCCTCGCCCAGGTCGTTGACGAACTCGTGGCCCAGGATCTGATAGCCCGCGCACACCGAGAAGACGATCGCGCCGTTGTCGACGGCCCGGTTCAGTCCGCCGTCCCGACGCAGCCGGCCGGCGGCCAGCCGCTGCGGCCGGTCCTCGCCGCCGCCGATCAGGTAGATGTCGCCCGAGGTGGGCACCGGCTGGTCCGAGCGGACGTCCACGCGCTGGACGGCCAGTCCGCGCTGCTGCGCGCGGCGCTCGACGACCAGCGCGTTGCCCTGGTCACCGTAGGTGCTCAGCAGGTCCGGGTAGATCCACACCAGCCGCAGGCTCGTGTCACTCATGCTTCGTCGTCCTCCAGCGGGTCAGTTGCCGACGACGCGGCGCAGGTCCTGGAACGCGGTGTAGTTGGCGATGGCCTCGATCCGGCCGGGCCCGCAGGCCCGCACCGCCTCACGGGCGGTGTCGAAGACCTGGAAGTCGACGCCGGCGACCTCCAGCCGCACTGCGAGGTCCAGTCTGCGGTCGCCGATCACACAGATCGGGTGCCCGGCCAGCTGGGAGTAGTCCACGTCCCACAGCCAGGAGGTGTCCGTGCCGTCGGCGCCGCGCGCGTTGACCGAGAGGATCACCGGGGCGGGCGGGGCGTCGATCAGCGAGAACGTCTCCAGCCAGCCCGCCGGGTTCTTCGCCAGCAGCAGCCGGATCTCGCGCTCCAGGTACGAGACCACGTCGTAACGGCCGGCCACCGCGGTCACCTGGTGCATGCGCTCCAGCGCGACCTGCGGCGCCACGCCGAAGACGGCTGCCACGGCGGCCGAGGTGGCCGCGTTGGCCTTGTTCGCGCGGCCGGGCAGCTGCAGCCGGATCGGCCACGCCGAACCGTGCGGGTCCAGCACGTGGTCACCCGAGAGCGCCCAGGTGGGCGTCGGGCGCCGGAAGCCGCACTCGCCGCACTTCCACTCGTCGCCCGGACGCTGCAGCACGCCGCCGCAGGACGGGCACGACCAGGCGTCGTCCTTCCACTCCTGGCCGGCGGCCACCCACACCACGTTCTGCGAGTCCGACGCGGCCCACACCACGAGGGGGTCGTCGGCGTTGGCGATGATGACC
>DASSBO010000033.1:0-4711 GCA_035698655.1 Streptomyces sp. | reverse complement strand
GGGCGTCCTCGAGGCCCTGGCCGAGACGGCCGCGACGGCGCTCGGCGCACCCAACTGGGCCGTCGCGCCCGCCCTGCGGCTGCTGCCCGGGTGGGGCGAGGACTGGGCCGGTCTGCGGGTACGGCGCCGCATCGCCCGCATCCGCCGCGAAGGCGGCGGCGGACCGGTGAACGACTTCGTCGTCACCCTGAACCGCCTGTACCACGAGAACGAACGTACCGAGCGCCGGGAAGCCGAGGAAGTCCTCTTCGACGCCTTCCTCACCGACCTCGAGCGCGCCTATCTCACCCGCCGCGGCGACCACGACCGCACCAGCAACTGCCTGCTGCTCCTGGACAACGCCGACAGCGCGCTCGGCGACGACGTCCTGGACCTGCTGCTGCGCGCCCGTGACAAGCCCGGGGTCACCGCTCCGCTGCTGACGCTGGCCACCGCCGCCGGCCGCCCCGAGGCCCTCGTCCGCCGCGAACCGGGCGGGGCCCCGCGCCCCGGCGCCTACCTGGCCTGCTGGGCGCAGCCGCACCGCTTCGCACCGGTGCCGGTCGACGACCTGCTGGCCGTCGCTCAGCTGCGCGACCTCGACGTCCGCGAGGTGAGCCAGATCGCCGAGACGGTGCTGCGCACCGCGCCGCCCGGCAGCGAGCTGCCGGAGACCGACGACGGCGTGCGCTGGCTCGGCTGGCTCGTCCACCAGCTGACCCACGGCCACCCCGCGGCGACCGCCGCCGTCTTCGAGGCCCTGCGGGAATTCGCCCCGCAGACCCCGTGGGACGAACGGCTGCGCCGCCTGTTCACCCCGGAACTCGTCGCCCGCCTGCTGGACCGGCTGCTGCCGGCCGACACCACCCCGGAGCTGCGTGCCATGCTGGCCCGCGCAGCCGCCGCGGTGAACCTCGGCCAGGCCGGTGCCGCGAGCGAGCTGTGGCGGGACGCCGGCGAGGCCGTCGGCGGCCACTTCGCCCGTTTCTCCGGCGACCCGCTGCACACCATGCACGTCACCACCGGCGACCCGCGCTCCGACGGCGGCGACGAGACCCCGCACCCGCTGCTGCGCTTCCTGCTGCTGCGCGAACTGGCCGCGCAGGACGGCGACTTTCAGGCGTGGGACGCCGCCCACTCCGCGATGCGTCTGCGGGCCACGGCCCGCGTCGAAAGCGGTCACCCGCACGAGGAACCGCTGGTCGCCTACCACGAACTGGCCGCCGGTCACCTGCAGGCAGCCGTCGACTACCTCGACACGCGCTTCGGCGTGCTCCCCGCCGAGGAGTGGTGCACCGAGCTGTGCATGCTGCGCCGCGCACCCGTCCGAACCCCGGGCGGCGCACTCCCCATGTCGCCGCGCCGCCACTTCGACGACCTCGTGGCGTTCCTGGGCGAACCGGGACGGCCGCGCAGCCGGCGCACGAAGGCCGTCGCCCGGCTGCTGGCCGCGAGCTGGATCAGCCCCGAACCACGGGACGACCCGGCGACCGACGGGGTCGGCGACCCGTATCGCAACCCGCTCGGCGACCCCTACGCGGAGCTGTACGCCGAGATCAGCGAGGAGTTCCTCGTCCTGCGCGGCCTGGTCGACGACGGAACGGACCGGCACGTGTTCCTGCAGAAGTCGGAGCAGTACAGGAGGAAGCCATGGTGGTGACCGCCGCCGACCAGGACAGCGGGTTCGTCCCGCCCAAGCCGCCGCCCCGGTGGTGGCTGCGCGCCGGCATCGCCGTGGTGGTCGCGGCCGCGCTCGTCGCAGGCGGGCTGTGGGCCTGGGACCACTTCGTCGTGCGCTGCTGGGACGGCGTGCGCAAGGACGACTCGACCGGCGAGTGCATCGGCGTCACCGACGGCTCCCACGCCTTCGACAAGCATCTGGAGAAGGTGACGAGCAAGATCCACCAGGCGAACCAGGAAGCGGCGAAAGCCGAGGACTGGGTCGCGATCGCCTACGTCGAACCCATGACCGGTGGCCCCGGAGGCAAGGGCTGGAGCAGCATCGAGGAGGAACTGCAGGGCGCCTACCTGGCCCAGAAGGAACTCAACTCCGAAGCCGGCGGGCACGGTACGACACCGCAGATCAAGCTGCTGCTCGCCAACCCGGGGCGTGGACTGCAGCAGCAGGCCGAACTGGTCGACCAGATCATCCGGATGACGCACGGCCCGCACCCGGTCGTCGCCGTGGCGGGCTTCGGGCTGAGCCGTCAGGGCACCAAGGACGCGGTCCACACCCTGCGTGCGGCCGGGGTGCCGATGGTCGGCTCGACCGTCACCGCGGACCGGCTCAGCAGCAACAAGTCCGGCTTCTTCCGGGCCGTCGCCCCCAACTCGGCGGAAGCCGCCGCCGTGGCCAGGCACCTGGTACAGCAGCAGAAGAAGAGCGACGGCTTCCGGGTGCAGCTCATCAAGGACCGCAACACCGACGACATCTACAGCGTTTCCCTGGCCGACGGGTTCACCGAGGCCGCCGCGGCCACGGGACTCGACGTGGACCCGGAGACGGTGCCGTTCCTCTCCGGGCCCGAGCGGGCCGTGAACCTCGCGATGGACACGGTCGCCGACAAGATCTGTGACCAGCAGGACCCACCCGACGCGGTGTACTTCGCCGGGCGGGGCCGGGACCTGCGGCGTTTCATCGAATCGGCCCACGCCAACGGGCGACGCTGCCCGGTCACCGTCTACACCGGCGACGACGCGGTCGGGATGTTCTTCGGCATCGACCCGGAGGACCACCCCGACGCCTACGACGACTTCCTCAAGGACTGGGAACACAGCAAGGTCAGGGTGAAGTACACCGCGATCGCCCACCCCGACGCGGCCGCCGACATCTACCCGGACGGCGCGGACCCCTACTCCGAGTTCGCGGACACCTACCTGAACACGCCCGGCTTCAGGGGGAAGAACGGGCTGCTGAACGGGCAGGCCATGCTCGGTCACGACGCGGTGCTCGCCGTGGGCACGGCCATCCGCGACGCGAAGGGAAAGCGGGGAACGGGCACCGTCACCACGCGCAGCGTGCTGGGCATGCTCCTGCAGATCAGCGGGGACAAGGCGCTGCACGGCGTCAGCGGGCCCATCGGCTTCGACGACATGGGCAACCCCGCCCACAAGCCGCTCCCGCTGGTCGAACTCCACCCGCGCGAGCAGAACCAGTACGAGTACCTGACCCTGGTGCGCCCCTGAGCGCCCGGCCAGGGGGGCGGCCGGGTCAGATCACGCGGAACAGGTCGGCGGCGGCGTGCACGTCGGTGAGGTCCTCGATGGTGCGCAGGTTGTCACACAGCGCCTCCAGGACCGAGCCGGTCCCGGCGGTGGGCGGGGTGCCGACGGCCACGCCGAACACCCGGAAGCCCAACCGGTGTTTGGTCTCGTTCCAGCCGCGCATCCACTCGGCGGTGACCTCGCACTCGTCGTCGGTGATCAGCACGATGTCACCACGGGTGCGGGCGACGTCCTCGGACGCCTCCGCCAGCAGTTCACCGGCCGCGCTCAGCGGCGTCTGGTAGCTGGTGCCGCCGCCGAGGAAGGTCTCAGCGAAGCCGAGGACCTCCTCTACGCCCGCGGGCCGGCCGGCCGGGAATCGGAAGACCCGGATCCGGTCGGCGGAGGAGAACAGGATGCCGACGAACTCACGCCCCGCGTGGCGGGCCTGGTCCCACAGCGCCAGGGCGCACGCCTTGGACCACGCCTCCCGGGTGACGCCGCCGGGCCCGGCCTCGTACATGGAGTGCGAGGTGTCCACGCACGCGATGACGGCGCCCCGGCCGGCGGTCTGTTCCCCCTGACTGTCGTAGAGCATCAGCTCCCCGGCGGCGTAGCGCGCGGCGAACACCGCACGCAGCGCGGGCAGTCCGAGGTTGGCCAGCTCGGAGGGGACGACGCGGGCCAGGTCGTCGCCGAGCGTGACGCCGACCAGCTCCCCGGCGGTGTTCTCCACCTTGCGGGCACGTTCGGCGCCGGCCATCTGGCGGAAGCGGCCGATCAGCTCGGCCCACTGCGCGAGCCTGCCGGTGCGCAGCCGCTCTGCGAGCCGGGCGCGCTCGTCGAACGGCATCCGTTCCAGCTCACCGGCGCCCACGCCCCAGGCACGCATCAGCGTGGCCTCCTCCCGCACCGACGCCGCGGCCTGAGCCGCCGCGCTCCGTGCGGCGGCGCGCAGCTCCGGGCCTGCCGCCCCGAGCGCCTGCGCGGCCTGGCCTTCGTCCCGGTCGTCCCCGGTGTCCCGGGCTTCGGAGGTGTCCCCGGTGTCCCCGGTGCCCGGGGTTTCCGGGGCATCGTCCAGCATCCGGCGCAGTGCGGGCGCCTGGGCGAGCACGGCCATGGCGGCGGCATAGGGATCACCGGCCGTCTCGCGGTGCAGCTCGCTGAACTCCGGCGCCTCGACCAGAGAAGTGACGATCCGGTGGTTGACGAGCCGGGAGGGCGCCATCTCCGCGCGCTCGCGCAGCCGCGGGCGGGCCTGATAGGCGGCCAGGAACGCGTCGGTGAGCAGGTCGGCGGCGCAGGCGTGCCGTCCGGTCAGCTCCCCGGCAAGCTCCCGCAGCCCGGCCGACTGCTCGTAGGTGTCCCGCCAGGTGATCCGGTCGAACCGGTCCGCCCGCACGACCGCCGTGTGCCGCTCGGCGGTGTCGCCGGAGGCAGCGCCGGCCCCCTCACTCATGCCCCGGCACCGACAGCTGAGCCCGTACCATGCTCGCGTCCATGCCGAGAGCCTCGGTCAGCACGCGGA
>DASSBO010000032.1:0-4002 GCA_035698655.1 Streptomyces sp. | reverse complement strand
GTCGCCTGGGGTGCCCGTGACCGGCTGCTGCTGCCACGTCAGGGACCGCGCGCCGCCCGTCTCATGCCGCACGCCGACCTGGTGCGACTGCCGGGCTGCGGCCACGTCCCCATGAACGACGACCCGGCCCTGGTCGCCCGGGTCGTGCTCGACACCGTGGCACGCGTCCGGGACTGAGTCCGGGCCACCGGACCGCCCCGGGGCCGGTTGCGCGATACTGCCGGTGTGGCTGGGGATTTCACGTACACCGAGGTGGGGGCCGCACTGGAAGCGGGCCCGGCGCCGGCGGGTTACCGGCCGATGCGGGTACGCACCCGCATCGGCGAGGGCGCCGCCGTCTTCGACGCGGCGGCCCGGGCGGTGGCCGAGTGGCGGATGCACCGGGCGATGGGTGTCGTCATGGACACCGACGCGCCGCACGCCGAGCCGGGCGTCCGGGTGGTGGTCGGGCTCGGGGCCGGCCCGCTGCGGCTGCGCGCACCGTGCCGGGTGATCACCGTCGTCGCCGAGGAACGGCGGCGCGGCTGGAGTTACGGAACTCTGCCCGGCCATCCGGAGTGCGGTGAGGAGGCGTTCGTCGTCAGTCTCGAAGCGGACGACGAGGTCTGGCTGACCGTCCTGGCCTTCAGCCGGCCCGGGGTGTGGTGGACGCGGCTGGCCGGACCGCTGGTGCCGGTGCTGCAGCGGGCCTACGCACGTCGCTGCGGTGCGGTACTGCGCCGGCTGGTGCGGGCCTGACGCGCCCGCGCCGGGTCACCCGGCACGGGCACGCACGCGGTCACCGCGTGGCCGGCTCCCGCTCCGCGCCGTCCGTCGCCGTCGCTCCCGCCGGGCGTCCGCCGAGGGCGGCGTCCAGGTCGTGCCACAGGTCCTCGACGTCCTCCAGGCCGACCGACATGCGCAGCAGCTTGTCGCTGATGCCGCCGGTGCGGCGGTCGTTCTCGTCGACGATGCGGTGGCTGATGGAGCCGGGGTGCTGGATGAGGGTGTCCACACTGCCGAGGCTGACCGCCGGGGTGATCAGGTCGACGCCCGCGATCACCTCGTGCGGGTCGCCGGCCACCTCGAAGGCGACCATGGCCCCGCCGATGCGCGGGTAGTGCACCCGGGTCACGCGGGGATCGGCGGCGAGCCGGCCGGCCAGTTCGGCCGCGGTGGCGGACTGGGCGCGCACCCGCACCGGCAGCGTGGACAGGCCGCGCAGCAGCAGGTATCCGGCCAGCGGGTGCAGCACGCCGCCGGTGGCGAACCGGATCTGGCGCAGCTGCCGCGCGAAGGACTCGTCGCAGGCGATGACACCGCCGAGCACGTCGCCGTGCCCGCCCAGGTACTTCGTCGCGCTGTGCAGCACGATGCGGGCGCCCTGTTCGTGCGGGCGCTGCAGGACCGGGGTCGCGAAGGTGTTGTCGGCCAGCAGCGGCACCTCGCCGCAGGTTTCGGCGATCGCGCGCAGGTCGAGTTCGGCCAGCGTGGGGTTGGCGGGCGTCTCGACCATGACCAGGCCGGTGTCGGGGCGGATCGCCTCGGCGATGCCGTCCGGGTCGGTCCAGGTGACCTCGGTGCCGAGCAGTCCGCTGCTGAGCAGGTGGTCGCTGCAGCCGTACAGCGGCCGGACGGCGACGACGTGCTTCAGGCCGGCCGCGGAGCGCACCAGCACCGCGGCGGTCAGGGCGGCCATGCCGCTGGCGAAGGCGACGGCCGCCTCGGTTCCCTCGAGCCGGGCGAGCGCGTCCTCGAAGCGGGCGACGGTGGGGTTGTCCAGCCGGGAGTAGACGGGCGGACCGTCCGGCCGCGCCCCGGTCGCGGCGAACTCGTCGATCCGGGCGGCCTCGGCACGGCTGTCGTGGGAGGGATAGGTGGTGGACAGGTCCAGGGGCGCGGCGTGCAGGCCCATGGCCGCGAGGTCCTCACGGCCGGCGTGCACGGCCTCGGTGGCCAGCGAGCGGGTGTTCGCGGGTGTCGTCTCCATGGCTGGATGCTGAACGGCTACCGGACCGTACCGGCGATTCACCGTGTTACGTTCGGCACATGACCGATTCCGTCGCACTGGATCCGGTGGATCTGGAGATTCTGCGGCTTCTGCAGAACGACGCCCGGATGACGAACCGGGAGCTGGCCCAGGCCGTGGGCGTCGCCCCGTCCACCTGTCTGGACCGGGTGGGCCGGCTGCGGCGCAGCGGCGTGATCCTCGGGCACGAGCTGCGGCTGGACCCGGCACGGCTCGGGCGTTCGCTCGAGGCCCTGCTCATGGTGCAGGTGCGGCCGCACCGCCGGGAGCTGATCGGCCCGTTCGTGGAGCGCATCCGCGTGCTGCCCGAGTCCCGTGCGCTGTTCCATCTCACCGGCCCCGACGACTACCTGGTGCACGTCGCGGTGACCGACACGGCCGACCTGCAGCGGCTGGTGCTGGACGAGTTCACCTCGCGCCGGGAGGTGGCGCGGGTGGAGACCCGGCTGATCTTCCAGCAGTGGTCGTGCGGCCCACTTCTGCCACCCGCGTGACGCGGAGCACCTCGGCAGATAAGGATGGGTCCATGTCCGATGCACCCAACAGCGCGTCCCTGCCCCGCGGGGTCGCCGACGCCTATGTCGACGCACTCGTCGAACTCGACCCGATCAGCGGCACCTACCTCGGCGTGAGCGCCGCCCACAGCCGGCTGCCGGACTTCTCGCCCGCCGGCGCGCGGGCGCTCGCCGAGCTGCAGCGGCGCACCCTGCGCGAGCTGGCCGAGGCGGAGCAGCTTCCGGGGGCGGAGGCGGCCGAGGAACGCCGCTGCGCCCGGCTGCTGAAGGAGCGGCTGACCGCCGAACTGGCCATGTACGAGGCCGACGAGCACCTGCGGACCGTGAGCAACCTCAGCTCTCCGGTGCACGAGGTCCGCGGCATCCTGCCCGTCACCCCCGCCGACACCGAGGAGGACTGGTCCGCGATCGCGAGCCGGCTGCGGGCGGTCCCGGAGGCCCTGGCGGGGTACCGCGCCTCGCTGGAGGCGGGACTGGCCAAGCGGCTTCCGGCCGGTCCGCGTCAGGTGGCCACCGTGATCGGCCAGCTGGACGAGTGGACCGGGGACGCCGAGGACGCCGACGGCAGCTGGTTCGCCGCCTTCGTCGCCGACGGCCCCGAAGCGCTGAGCGGCGAGCTGGCCGAGGCGGCGGACGTGGCGACCGGTGCGGTCCGTGAACTGCGCGACTGGCTGCGCGGCGTGTACGCCCCCGGCATCGAGGGCGCTCCGGAGACGGTCGGCCGTGAGCGCTACGCCCGCTGGGCGCGGTACTGGAACGGCACCGACCTGGAGCTGGAGGAGGCCTACGCCTACGGCTGGTCGGAGTTCCACCGGATCCTGGCCGAGATGCGCACCGAGGCGGAGAAGATCCTGCCCGGCGCGGCGACGCCGTGGGAGGCGCTGCGGCACCTGGACGACCACGGCACGGCCGTCGAGGGCGTGGAGGCCACCCGCGAGTGGCTGCAGTCCCTGATGGACGAGGCGATCGAGAAGCTGGACGGCACGCACTTCGAACTGGCCGACCGGGTCAAGCGCGTCGAGTCGAGGATCGCCCCGCCCGGCAGCGCGGCGGCCCCCTACTACACCCAGCCGTCGCTGGACTTCTCCCGGCCCGGCCGGACCTGGCTGCCGACCATGGGCGAGACCCGTTTCCCCGTCTACGACCTGGTCAGCACCTGGTACCACGAGGGGGTGCCGGGCCATCACCTGCAGCTGGCCCAGTGGGCGCACGTCGCCGAGCAGCTCTCCCGCTACCAGACCACCGTGGGCATGGTCAGCGCGAACGCCGAGGGGTGGGCGCTGTACGCGGAGCGGCTGATGGACGAACTCGGCTTCCTCACCGACGCCGAGCAGCGGCTGGGCTACCTGGACGCGCAGATGATGCGCTCGGTGCGGGTCATCGTCGACATCGGCATGCACCTGGGTCTGGCCATCCCCGAGGACTCGCCCTTCCACCCGGGCGAGACCTGGACGCCCGAGCTGGCGCAGGAGTTCTTCG
>DASSBO010000031.1:0-5768 GCA_035698655.1 Streptomyces sp. | reverse complement strand
CCCCGACAGCGGGCGGATCCTTCTCGACGGCCGGCCGGTGCGCATCGGGGGCGCGCAGGACGCCGCGCGGCTGGGAATCGCCACGATCCACCAGGAGTTCAACCTCGTCCCCGACATGACCGTGGCCGAGAACGTCTTCCTGGGCCGGCAGCCGCGCCGCTTCGGGCTCGTCGACCGCTCCCGCATGGCGGCCGACGCCGCGGCGCTGCTGGAGCGGGTCGGCGTGCACGTCTCCCCGCAGACCCGGCTGCGTCATCTCGGCGTGGCGCAGCTGCAGATGGTGGAGATCGCCAAGGCACTGAGCCTGCAAGCGCGAGTGCTGATCATGGACGAGCCGACCGCCGTGCTGACCACCGGCGAGGTGGAGCGGCTCTTCCGCATCGTGCGGCGGCTGCGGGCGGACGGCGTGGGCGTCGTCTTCATCCCCCACAAGCTGGAAGAGGTCGCCGAACTCGGCGACCGCGTCACGGTGTTGCGCGACGGCCGCAGCGTCGCGCAGGTCGCCTCGGACACCGAACGGGACGAGCTGGTGCGGCTGATGGTCGGGCGCAGCATCGAGCAGCAGTACCCGCGCACCCGCTCCGCCGCCGCCCGCCGCGACCCGCAGGCGGCACCGCTGCTGAGCGTCGACGGACTCGGCCGCGCCGGCCGGTTCCACGACGTCAGCTTCGAGGTGCGGGCCGGCGAGGTCGTCGCGCTGGCCGGGCTGGTCGGGGCGGGCCGCACCGAGGTGGCCCGTGCGGTCTTCGGCGCGGACCGCTACGACCACGGCCGGGTGCGGGTGGCCGGCCGGCCGCTGCCCGGGCACGACGTGGCGGCGGCGCTGGCGGCCGGCGTCGGGTTCGTGCCGGAGGACCGCAAGGCGCAGGGCCTGGTGCTGGGTGCGTCCGTCGCGGAGAACCTGGGCCTGGTGACGCTGCGCGGCGCGAGCAGGGCCGGGCTCGTCGACCTCGCGGGCCAGCGGCGGGCGGCCGACGGGATGGCGCGTCGGCTCGGCGTGCGGATGTCCGGCCTGGACCAGCCGGCGCGCACCCTGTCCGGCGGCAACCAGCAGAAGGTGGTCATCGGCAAGTGGCTGCTGGCGCAGAGCCGGGTGCTGATTCTGGACGAGCCGACGCGGGGGGTGGACGTGGGCGCGAAGGTCGAGATCTACCGGCTGGTCAACGAACTGACCGCGTCGGGCCACGGCGTCCTGATGATCTCCAGCGACCTGCCGGAGGTGCTGGGCATGAGCGACCGTGTCCTGGTCATGTGCCAGGGCCGGCTGACCGGTGAACTGCCCGCCGGCGAGGCGACGCAGGACGCGGTGATGGACCTGGCGGTGCGGACGGGCCGTCCTGCCGACCGACCGTAGAGAGAAGGGGTGGGCCGCGGTGGCCACCGAGTTGAAGAGTCCGGGGCCGGACGGCGGCCCGGGCCGCAAGGACCGCGCCGGCGTCGGAGGCCGGCTGCCCGGCGGTGTGCCGCCCGTGGTGCAGCGGGTCTTCCGTGACAACGGGGCGCTGGGGGCGCTCGTCGCGCTGGTCGCGGTGCTGTCGCTGATGTCGGAGGACTTCCTCAGCGCCCGCAACCTGCTGAACGTCGGGGTGCAGGCCGCGGTGACCGCGATCCTCGCCTTCGGCGTGACGTTCGTGATCGTCTCCGCGGGGATCGACCTGTCCGTGGGATCCGTCGCCGCGCTGTCGGCGATGGTGCTCGCCTGGTCCGCGACGTCGCAGGGGCTGCCCGTCTGGCTGGCGGTGGTGCTGTCGCTGGCGACGGGGGTGGCCTGCGGCGCGGTGAACGGCGCGCTGACCGCCTACGGGCGGCTTCCGTCGTTCATCGCGACGCTCGCGATGCTCTCGGTCGCCCGCGGCCTGGCGCTGGTCCTCTCGCAGGGCAGCCCCATCGCCTTCCCCGAGCCGCTGGGCGTGCTGGGCCGCACCCTGGACGGCTGGCTGCCGGTCCCGGTGCTGGTGATGCTGGGCATGGCCGGCATCGCGTCGGTGATCCTCACCCGCACCTACAGCGGCCGGGCGATGTACGCGATCGGCGGCAACGAGGAGGCCGCGCGGCTGTCCGGGATCCGGGTGCGGCGCCAGCAGCTGGTCGTCTACGGGCTGTCCGGCTGCTTCGCGGCCGTCGCGGGCATCGTGCTGGCGTCCCGCCTGGTCTCGGCGCAGCCGCAGGCCGCCTTCGGCTACGAGCTGGACGCGATCGCGGCCTGTGTGATCGGCGGTTCGAGCCTGTCCGGCGGTGTCGGCAAGGCGTCCGGGACGCTCGTCGGCGCCCTCATCCTCGCGGTGCTGCGCAACGGGCTGAACCTGCTGAGCGTCTCGGCGTTCTGGCAGCAGGTCGTCATCGGCGGAGTTATTGCGCTCGCCGCTCTTGTGGATACACTCCGTCGCCGTACATGATCACTGAGTTCCATCCCGCACGACCCAGAGCACGTCCTGAATGACAGCCGTCGATCTGCAAGGAACACAGACCATGAGCTTCACGAAGAGAACGTCCGCCGCGGCACTCGTCGCCGTCCTCGCGCTGAGCGCCGCCGGGTGCGGCTCCGGCGACGACGGCAAGGGGGCGAAGGAGAAGAAGATCGAGATGGGGCTGTCCATCTCGACGCTGAACAACCCCTTCTTCGTGCAGCTCAAGAAGGGCGCCGAGGCCGAGGCCAAGCGGCAGGGCGTCGATCTGACCGTGACGGACGCGCAGAACGACGCCTCCGCGCAGGCCAACCAGCTGCAGAACTTCACCAGCCAGAACATGGACGCCGTGATCGTCAACGCCGTCGACTCCAAGGCGGCGGCCGCCCCGGTCAAGGGCGTGATCAACGCCGGCATCCCGGTGCTGGCCGCCGACCGGTCCGTCGACGGCGCCGACGTGGTGGCCACGGTCGCCTCCGACAACGTGCGCGGCGGTGAACTCGCCGCCAAGACGCTCGGCGAGCAGCTCGACGGCGAGGGCACGATCGTCGTCCTGCAGGGCACGGCCGGCACCTCGGCGGCCCGCGAGCGCGGCAAGGGCTTCCAGAAGGGCATGAAGAAGTACCCGGGCATCGAGGTCGTCGCCAAGCAGCCGGCCGACTTCGCCCGGGCCAAGGGCCTGGACGTGATGACCAACCTGCTGCAGTCCCACCCGGACATCGACGGCGTCTTCGCGCAGAACGACGAGATGGCGCTCGGCGCGGTCAAGGCGCTGGGCAGCCGCGCCGGTTCGAGCGTCGCGGTGGTCGGCTTCGACGGCACGCCGGACGGGCTGAAGGCCGTCAAGGACGGTCAGCTGACGGCCACGGTCGCCCAGCAGCCGGACGAGCTGGGTGAGATGGCCGTGCGGAACGCGGTCCGGGCCATCAAGAAGAACGAGGTCGACAAGAACATCAAGGTGCCGGTGAAGGTCATCACCGAGGACAACGTCGACGCGTTCATGAAGTAGGCGGGGCATGAAGTGATGGATGCTCCCGAACTGCTCGTCGTCGGGTCGGCCAACGCCGACCTGGTGACCGCCGTCGACCGGCACCCGTCCGCGGGTGAGACGGTGCTCGGTTCGGACCTGGTCGTGCACCCGGGCGGCAAGGGCGCCAACCAGGCCGTCGCGGCGGCCCGGCTGGGCGCCCGGGCCGGGCTGCTGGCCCGCGTCGGGGACGACGCGCACGGGCGGCTGCTGGTGGACTCGCTCGCCGCGGCGGGCGTGGACACCTCCTCGGTGCGGTCGGGCGGCGCGCCGACCGGGGTCGCCCTGATCACCGTGGGGCCGTCGGGGGACAACACCATCGTGGTGTCCCCCGGCGCCAACCACCGCCTGACCCCGCAGGACGTCGCGGATGCGCGGGAGTTGCTGGCCGGCGCCTCGGTGGTGTCCCTGCAGCTGGAGATTCCGCTCGAGACGGTGGCCGCCGCCGCGCGGGCGGCGCACAGCGCCGGCACCCGTGTCGTGCTGAACCCGTCGCCTCCCGCACCGCTGCCGGCGGAGGTGCTCGCGGCCTGCGACCCGCTGGTCGTCAACGAGCACGAGGCGCGGTTCCTGCTCGGCGACGCGGTCGGTGACGCGGACAACCCGGCCGCGTGGGCCGGGGCGCTGCGCGAACTCGGCCCGCGCAGCGTGGTCGTGACGCTCGGCGCGTCCGGCGCGTTGCTGCACGGCCCGGACGGCGTACTGCACGTCCCCAGCCCGCCGGTGAGCGCCGTCGACACCACCGGGGCGGGCGACGCCTTCACCGGTGCGCTGGCCTGGCGGCTCGGGGCGGGCGACTCGCTGCAGGACGCGGTGCGGTTCGCCGTCCGGGTGGGCGCCGCCTCGGTGACGCAGGCGGGGGCGCAGAGTTCGTTCCCCACGGCCGCCGAGCTGGCGCAGGCCTGACGTCCGCGAGGGGCCGGCGCCACCCTCGCGGCGCCGGCCCCTCGTCTCCCCCGCCGGATCTCCTCTCCCAGGATTCCTCCCCCCGGAGACCCGACACAGACAGGGACACACGACAGTGCGGAACGGTTGCACTCCGCAGCGTGTTTCTTCTGCGGCCTCGCGCTAGCCGAGGACCGGACGCATCCGCTGCTCGCGCGGCTGCGCGTCGAGGGTGGCGTCCGGGCGCGTCAGGCGCTTCGGCGCACCGGTGACGGCCGCTTCGTCCTCGACGCCGGCCCACCGCAGCAGGTCGGCGGTCGCGGCCTTGCGCTCCGCCGCCTTGAGCGAGGCGATGTCCGCGCCGTGGTTCTGCCCGGGGGCCACGTACACGTGCGCGTCGTCGCTGTGCTTCCCGACGTGGAACGGCTCGGCGCCCCACGGATCGTTCTCGCCGTAGACGAAGAGCATCTGCGAGCCGTGCTTGCGCACCCACTTGTCGATGTCGCGCATCGCCTTCTTGTCGAAGTGCATCGGGATGTCCCGCGGCACGAAGGTGCGCGCGGTGTTGATGCCGGGGTAGCGCAGCAGGCCGTCCAGCCACGGGGTGGCGACGTCGGGCTGCCCCAGTTCGGTGCCGGCCTGGTAGTAGTACGGCACGTACGGGGTCAGGCCCTGATCGGTGTAGAAGGCGAAGCCGGAGATCTCGTCGACGAACGAGTACAGCGCGTCGGTGGAGGCGTCGGGTGACGGCACGTCGGCGCAGTCCGAGGCCAGGTGGTACTGCCAGAACGCGAAGACCAGGTCCAGCACGACGGTCTCGTAGGCGCGGTCGGGCGTGCCCAGCAGGTCGAAGGTGTAGCCCTTCTCCTTCGCCCAGGCGCGGTAGCGGTCGACCATCTCGCCGCGCCGCTTCAGCGCCTCGCGCTGCACGGCCTCGAGCTTGGCGCGGCACTTCGCGGTGCCCACGGTGGCGAAGAACTCGTCGTAGGCGGAGTCCTCGTGGTCGTTGACGTCGTTGGGCGCGACGTAGGCGACGGTGCCGTCCATGTCGTGCGGGAAGAAGCGGCGGTAGTACGTCGCCGTCATGCCGCCCTTGCTGCCGCCGGTGTCGATCCACCTCTGGTCGTAGATCCCGTTCAGCGCCTCGAAGATGCGGTGCTGGTCGGCGGCGGCCTGCCAGATGTCCAGGTCGTCCCAGTCGGCGGGCTGCGGGCGCGACGGGGTGAAGAACCGGTACTCCATGGAGACCTGGTTGCCGTCGATGATCTGTGTCGGCTCGCTGCGGCCGGGCCGGGTGCTCAGGCCGTAGCCGGAGGTGAAGAAGACGGTGGGCCGGTCGACGCCCTTGTGCAGGATCGAGATGCGCTGCCCGAAGGTGCCTTCCTCCGGATGGCGGTGGTCGACCGGCTGTTCGTAGTTGAGGACGAAGAAGCGGTAGCCGTCGACGGGCT
>DASSBO010000030.1:0-8527 GCA_035698655.1 Streptomyces sp. | reverse complement strand
CCAGCAGCACCGTGGACCGCGTCTTCTCCCCGTTCGAGGTGGCCTGCCTGGACGTCCAGGGCAAGGCGGCCGGCCGGCCCGTGTGCGACCTGCTCGGCGGAGCGGTGCGCGACGCCGTGCCCTTCAGCGCCTACCTGTTCTACAAGTGGGCGGCGCACCCGGGCGGCGAGGCGGACGAGTGGGGCGAGGCGCTGGACGCCGACGGCATCGTGACCCAGGCCCGCCGCATGATCGACGACTACGGCTTCTCCGCGATCAAGCTCAAGGGCGGCGTGCTGCCCCCTGAGCAGGAGATCGACGCGATACGGGCACTGCGCGACGCCTTCCCGGGCCACCCGCTGCGGCTGGACCCCAACGCGGCCTGGACCGTGGAGACCTCCTGCAAGGTGGCCCGCGAACTGGACGGCGTCCTGGAGTACCTGGAGGACCCGACGCCGGGCCTGGAGGGCATGGCGCGGGTCGCGCGGGAGGCGTCCATGCCGCTGGCCACGAACATGTGCGTGGTCACCTTCGACCAGCTGGCGCCCTCGGTCGCGCAGGGCTCGGTCCAGGTCGTGCTCTCCGACCACCACTACTGGGGCGGACTGCGCCGCTCGAAGCTGCTGGCGGGCATCTGCGAGACGTTCGGGATGGGGCTGTCCATGCACTCCAACTCCCACCTGGGGATCAGCCTCGCCGCGATGACGCACCTGGCCGCCGCGACCCCGAATCTCAGTTACGCCTGCGACACGCACTGGCCGTGGAAGACCGAGGAGGTCATCCAGGACGGCGTGCTGACCTTCTCCGGCGGCTCGGTGACGGTGCCCCGCACGCCCGGGCTGGGCGTCGCGCTGGACCGGGACGCACTGGCACGACTGCACGAGCAGTACCTGTCGTGCGGGCTGCGCAACCGGGACGACACCGGCTACATGCAACGCATCGACCCCGCCTACGAGAAGAAGGTGCCCCGCTGGTGACCCGCGCGGTCGGGTACGCCTACCCCTGGGACTTCACCGGGGACCCGGCTGCCGCGCCGCGAGCGCGCGCACTGGGTCTGGACGCGGTCGCGGTGGCCGCCGCCTACCACACGGTGCGGGCCGCCGCCCCGCTGCATCCGGCCCGCCGCCTGGTGGAGGCCCGGCACGCGGCCTGCTACGTGCCGGTGCGCGAGGAGGCCTGGCGGGGACGGCGGCTGCGCCCGGCGCAGCCGTCCTGGCCCGGACCGGAGCCGGATGACGACCTGTTCGGCCACGCCCGGGATGCGCTGCGGCCCGCGGGTCTGGACGTCTACGCCTGGGCGGTGCTCACCCACAACAGCCTGTTGGGCCGGGCCAACCCGGACCTGACGGTGCGCAACGCCTTCGGCGAGCACTACTCCTACGCGCTGTGCCCGTCGGCTCGGGAGGTCGTCGACTACTGCGCGACGCTGGTGCGCGAGATCGTCGCGGCCGCACGGCCCGACGGGCTGGTGCTGGAGGCGTGCGGGCCGCTGGGCGTCGTGCACGGCGGGCATCACGACAAGACGGACCTCAGCGGCTGGACGGCCGTGCAGCAGCAGTTGTTGTCGCTGTGCTTCTGCGCCGGATGTACACGCCGGTACGCCGACGCAGGAATCGACGCGGCGCAGGCGGCGCAGCGGGTGCGCGACGCGCTGGGCGCGGGCGGCGCCGGTCCGCCGGAGTCCGTGCACGACGCTCTCGGTGCCCGGCCGGCCGACGCGCTGGCCGGTGTGCGGGCGCGGGTGGTACGCGCGTTGCGCGCCCGGGTGGCCGCCGAGGCCCGCGCGGTGAGCCCGGGGCTGCGGCTGGTGCTGCACGCCTCGGCGGATCCGTGGGCGACCGGGCCGTTCGCGACGGTCGACGGCGGCCTGGGCACGGACGTGGACGTGCTGGTGGGCCGGTGCTGGGACTCGGGCCCGGGCGGGGCCCGGGGGCTGCGCGCACTGGCCCATGCCGCGGACGAACACACGGCGGTGGGCGGCTACCTGCTGGCCGACGGCAGCTGGCAGGCGGCAGACGCCGCCGAGCGGCTGAGGGACTACCTGGCCGCCGGCATGGACGAATTGCACCTGTACCACCTGGGGCTGGCCGGCGCGGCCGGCCGGCAGGTGATGGCGCGACTCGTCGCCGCGGCACAGGAGGCCGCCCGGCCGGCTACCTGATGCCCTCGCGGCGCAGTGTACGGGCGAGTTCGTCGCTGTGCCGGCGCACGGTCTCGGCGATCCGCCCCACCTCCTTCTCGGCGACCTGCCCCCGCGGCATGGAACAGCTGATGGCGTCGGTGGCCGGGATGCGGTAGGTGACGGGCGCGGCCACGCAGCACAGGCCCGGGGTGTTCTGTTCCCACTCCAGCGCCCAGCCGCGGCCGCGTGCCTGCTCCAGCTCGGCGTGCAGCCCCGGGCGGCTGGTGACGGTGTGTTCGGTCAGCGCCTCCATGCCGTCGGCGGGCAGCAGCCGGTCGGTCTCCCGCGGGGTGAGCTCGGCGAGCAGAGCCTTGCCGAGCGCGGTCGCGTAGGCGGGCAACTGCCGGCCCACCCGGGAGGTGAGGCGGCGGGAGTCGGTCGCCTCGCGAGTGGCCAGGTAGATGACGTTGGCGCCGTCCAGCCGGGCGTAGTGCGTGGTGAAGCCGACATCGGCGCGCAGGAGTTCGAGCTGCCGGACGGCGAAGGGCAGCGCCGGGTCCCGGTCGAGGTAGGCGGTGCCGCACAGCAGTGCGTGCGGACCGATGCCGAACGCCGTCTCGCCGTCGGCGCTCTCGATCCACTTCAGCGCCGTGAGCGTGCGCAGCAGGGCGTGCAGGCTGGACCGGGGGTAGCCGGTGCGTTCCTGCAGCTGCCCGAGCGTGAGCCGCTCGGTGGAGTCCGCGAGCACCTCCATGATCATCACTGCGCGTTCGGCCGACTTGACCAGTCCGCGCCCGCCCGTGTCCTCCGCGGCCGCGTTCGGCGCCGCCTCGTTCTTCGCCAACGTCGCTCCTCCTGACCCGTTGACCCCCATCATACGGGAAGTTAGCCTGCCGCCTGAACGACACACACGGATGAGAATAGCGTTCACATACGTAGACGCACAACTCTCCGCGTGACCGTCCCCGTCCCTCCCTCACCCGCGGCCGCACACCGGACGCCGTCATCGAGGAGTGCACATGGTTTGGCTGGACTGGGCCGCCCTCGGCGGCTACTTCGTGGTGATGCTGCTCATCGGCCTCTGGTCGCACAAGCGCATCAACGACGTGAGCGACTACTTCACCGGCGGCGGGCGCATGCCGTGGTGGCTCTCCGGAATCTCCCACCACATGTCCGGGTACAGCGCCGCGGTCTTCGTCGCCTACGCGGCCGTCGCCTACGACTACGGCTTCACGATCTACGTGTGGGCCTTCCTGCCGCTGGCGGTGGCCACCGGGCTGGGCGCCTGGCTCATCGCACCGCGCTGGAACCGGCTGCGGCAGCGCTACGCGGTCGCCTCGCCGCTGGAGTACGTGGCCCGGCGCTACAACATCCCCACCCAGCAGGCGCTCGCCTGGAGCGGTGCCCTCCTGAAGGTCTTCGACGTGGCGGCCAAGTGGGCCTCGGTCGCCATTCTGCTCAACGTCTTCACCGGGATGTCGATGACGCTGGGCATCCTGGTCACCGGCATCGTCACACTGCTGTACTGCACGGTCGGCGGCCTGTGGGCCGACGCGCTCACCGACTTCGGGCAGTTCGTCATTCAGGGCATCGCCGCCCTGGCCATGCTGTGGGTCGTCCTGGACCGGCTCGGCGGCCTGTCCGGCCTGAGCACCATCTGGCACCGGCTGCCCGAAAGCCACACCGAACCGCTCGTCGGCCCCTACACCGCCGGCTTCCTGACGGTCTACCTCATCGTGAAGCTCTTCGAGTACAACGGCGGCATGTGGAACCTGGCGCAGCGCTACATGGCCACGGAAACCGCCCACGCCGCCCGCCGTTCCGCCGGGCTCTCCGCGGTGCTCTACGCCATCTGGCCGCTGATCCTGCTCTTCCCCTCCATCGCCGCGCCGGTGCTGCTGCCGCACGTGGCGGACCCGCAGCAGGTCTACGCGCTGATGGCCGAGGCGTTCCTGCCCGCCGGCCTCGTCGGACTCACCCTCGCCGGCATGTTCTCCCACACCATGGCGATGGCCTCCTCCGACGCCAACGCGATCGCCTCCGTGGTCACGCGGGACATCCTCCCCGTTCTCTCCCGGCGGGCACGGACCATGAGCACCCGCGGAGGGCTGCTGGCCGCCCGGGTGTGCACGGTGCTCTTCGTCTCGGTGAGCATGCTCGTCGCCGTCAACGCCGAACACTTCGGCGGCGTGCTGGGCATCATCGTCGCCCTGGTGGCGGCCGTGATGGGACCGATCTCGATCCCGATGCTGCTGGGCCTGCTGCCCGCCTTCCGCAAATGCGGCCCGCGGGCGGCGCTCGCCTCCTGGGCGTTCGGGCTGGCCGGCTACGTACTGGCCAGGTACGGGTTCGGCAGCACCGACCAGACGGTGGTCATCGCCACTCCCCTGCTCACCTCGCTGGTGCTGTACACGGTGCTTGGCCTGCTGATGCCCGAACCGAACCCGGACGCCGACGAGATCGTGGCCGCCGTCTCCCCGGGCGGCCCGGCCGCCGACGCGCAGGCCGCCGCGCCCACCGGCGCCGAGCCCGCCCCGTCACGCGTCGGAGAGTGACGGCACGCCGGGCCCTCCCGTTCAGCCCCGTTCAGCTCTCCAGCGCCAGGGCGGCGAACGTCGCCAGCCAGTGGTCGGTGGTGAAGTCGCCCGACGCGGTGGCGGGCAGGGCCCGGTCGAGGTGGACGGCTGCGGTCTCGCGCAGCACGGGGACGCGCGGGTCACCGGACGGAAGGGCGGCCGCGACGCGGCGCGCGGCCGCCGCCCGGGACAGGCACAGGCCCAGCAGGTGGCCGATCTGCGGGTCGGCGGGATCGGAGACCCGCGGCGGCGGGAAGGCCGGCTCCTGGCCGCCGGCTTCGAGGCCGGGCAGGAAGCGCGTCAGCCAGTCCGCGAACTGACCGGGCGTGAGGACCCGGCGCATCGCGTCCGCCTCACACAGTGCGGGCGAGAGGAAGTCCTGTCCGGAGGGCTCCCAGTGCAGCGGCGCGTCGTGGTCGTCAGCGAACCAGGAACGCAGCCGGGCCGTGACGGGCGCAGCGAGGTCGGGGGCGCCGGCCGCCTGCGCATGGTCCAGGACGAGGCCGAGGGCGAACGCACTGTTGGCGTGCGTGCCGTGCCGGACCGGGTAGGACGCCTTGGGCAGCCACTCGGTCAGCAGACCGGCCACCACACGGGCGGCCGGCCGCAGCGCCTGCGCCCACGGGCGGTCGGGCAGGGCGGCGGCCTCCGCGGTCAGCGCCAGCAGCCAGGCCCAGCCGTAGGGACGTTCGAAGCCGGAGTGGTCGCGCAGGTACTCGGCCTCGGCGGCCAGCGCCTGCGGGGTGAGGTGGGTGTCGAGGACGGCGGCCACCGCGGCGGTGTCCACGCGGTCGGGGCAGCGGCGGAGCAGCCGCACCAGCAGCCAGTGCATGTGGACCGCGGAGTGCCAGTCGTAGGCGCCGTAGAACGCCGGGTGGTGCACGCGGGGTTCGAGCAGTTCGTCCGGCCCGGCGAGCAGGTGGGCCGGGCTGTTGGGGTAGCTGCGGGTGACGTTGGCCAGGGCGAGCTCGGCGAAGCGCGCGGCATGCGGGGCGAGCGGCGACTCGGGGGGCGAGCTCAATGGGTGGCGCCTTCCACGGCGGAGATGTCGTCGCTGGTCGTCAGTGCCGCCGTCAGCACCGCGCGCAGCCCGTCGGCCATGTCGGACACGGACATGGAGGGCTGCCCGCCGACGGTGACCTGCGAGGGGGCGAACGGCACGTGGACGAACCCTCCGCGCAGGCCGGGCCGCTGTGTGGCGATGAGGTGGGCGAGCGTGTAGAAGACGTGATTGCACACGAAGGTGCCCGCGGTCTGCGAGACGGACGCCGGGACGCCGGCGGCCCGTGCGGCGGCGACGCAGGCCTTGACCGGCAGGGCGGACAGGTAGGCGGTCGGCGCGCCCGGCACGACGGGCTCGTCGAGCGGCTGCCGGCCGGCGTTGTCGGGGATGCGGGCGTCGTCGAGGTTGAGGGCGACGCGTTCGACGGTGAGGTCGTGGCGGCCGCCTGCCTGCCCGACGCACAGCACGAGGTCGGGGCCGGTCTCGGCGACGGCCGCCCGCAGTTCGTCGGCGGCCGCGCCGAAGACGCAGCTGAGCCGGACGGCAGTGACGTCGGTGTCCGGCGGCGGTGCGGTCCGCAGCAGCTGCGCGGCCTCCCAGGAGGGGTTGACCGTCTCCCCGCCGAACGGTTCGAAGCCGGTCACCAGGACACGGGAGACGGAGCGGCGCGGGGCTGCGGGCATGGGGAACGTCCTTTCCGGCGGACGGGTGTGGTGGTCAGAAGGCGAAGAAGTACATGATCCCGACGTTGCAGGCGAGCATGCCCGCGGCGGTGGGGGCCTGTGCCTTGATGGGGCCGTACTGGTCCTTCAGCTCCAGCAGCGCGGCGGGGACGATGTTGAAGTTCGCGGCCATGGGCGTGACGAGGGTGCCGCAGAATCCGGCGAGCATGCCGACGGCGAGCACCGCCGCCGGGTTGCCGTTCATCTGCTCGATCAGGACGGGCCAGCCGACGGCCGCCGTCATGACGGGGAAGGCGGCGAAGGCGTTGCCCATGATGACGGTGAAGACGGCCATGCCGACGCAGTACAGGGCCACGGCGGCGAGCCGCTGACCGTCGGGCAGCACCGCCTCGGTGATCTTGCCGACCTGGGTGCCCACACCGGAGGCCTGGAAGATGGAGCCGAGGACGGCGAGGAGCTGCGGGAGCAGCAGCGCCCATCCCATGGCCTCCAGCAGGCTGCGCCCGGCGTGCACCGGAACCGAGGGGCGCCGCTCGCGCAGCACCCACATGCCGACGCCGAGGGCCAGGACGGCACCGATGCCGAGCCCGAGGATGGTCTCGCTGCCGTCCTCCAGGACGGGGCTGCCGCCGATGCGCCACCTGGCGACCAGGGTGGCGCACACCACGGCCACGAGCGGGATGGTCAGGGCGGGGATGAACAGCTTGTTGCCGAAGCGGCGGGCGAGCGTGGTGCGTTCGGCTTCGTTCGTGGTGTCGGGGACGCCCCTGCCGGTCAGGTTGAGACCGCCGAGGCAGATCATCACGAGTACGGCCACGCCCAGCGGCTCGGCGGGGGCGCTGCCGTCGACGACCCAGGTGCTGTAGACGAAGCAGACGCCCAGCAGGCCCCAGAAGGCGCCGGTGGCGTAGCGCTTGGGGTTGCTGCGGTCGAAGAGCATCTGTGCGGCCATGCCGAGGAAGGCGATGCCGACCAGCCAGAAGAACCACTCGGACTTGATCACTTGGCGTTCTCCCCGGTCGTGGTGGAGCCGGTGGTCTCGCTGCGCGGCCCGGGGACCGCGCCGGCGGCGGTCTCGGCCTTGAGCGTGCGGTCCAGGCGCAGCAGGCGCGAGCCGTGGATGAGGGTGGCGCACAGGGCGGTGGGGATCGCCCACAGCGCGAGGGAGACCGGCTCCAGGTGGGTGTGGTAGGTGGTGTTGGCGAAGCCGGTGATCAGCAGGATGGAGCCGATCGCGAGGAAGCAGTCCTCGCCGAAGAAGAGTCCGACGGTGTCGGCTCCGGCGGCGTGGGAGCGGACCTTCTCCCGGACCCGCTCGGTCAGCGGCCGGCCGCCGCCGAGGCGTTCGGTGGCGGCCTCGGCCATGGGGGCGATCATGGGCCGCACGCTCTGCGCCGGGCCACCGATGGACTGCAGGCCCACGGCCGCGGTCAGCTGGCGGACCAGGAGGTAGCAGGCGAGGAAGCGTCCGGTGGTGAGCCGTGCGAGCTTGGCGATCAGAGTGCGGGCCTGCTGCTGGAGTCCATTGCGTTCGAGCAGGCCGATGACGGGGAGCGTGATCGCGAAGATCGTCACCGAGCGGCTGGAGGCGAAGCCCTCCCCGAAGGCGTGGAGAATCTCCACCGGGGAGAGTCCGCCGAGCAGGCCGGTGGCGATTCCGGCGACTCCTACCACGAGGAGTGGGTTGCGCCTGGTGGCGAATCCGAGGATCACCACGAGGACGCCTAGCAGAACGATCATGCGCTGCTGCCTTCCGGGCACGTCGGCGCCTCAAGCGGTCGCTGAAGCGAATGGCCCGGAGATTAGAGGATCGTTGAACGATCCGACAAGGGGTTGCGCGAACAGCGCCGCTCAGACCCGGTCGGGATAGGCCTCGATCAGCTGGCGGCGGGAGTCCTCGAGGTAGAAGCCGAGCATCCGCTCGGCGCCCTCGGTGTCACCGTCCTCCAGCGCGGCCAGGATCTCGCGGTTGCGGGTGAGGTAGGGCTCGTGGAAGCGGCGGGGGTCGTCCATCACGTGGAAGGCGAGCCGGAGTTCGGCGAGCACGCCACGCATCAGGTCGTCGGTGCGCCGGCTGCCGGCGAGGGCGGCGAGCGCCTGGTGGAAGTGGATGTCGGCGGTGCCGCAGGCCGTCCAGTCGCCGCGCCGCGCGGCCTCCTGCCCG
>DASSBO010000029.1:0-12028 GCA_035698655.1 Streptomyces sp. | reverse complement strand
ACTCGGCGTGGTGCCGGGAGACCTGGAGGTCGGAGACGACGAGTTCATTCTCCAGGGCGCGGCCGATCTGCATGACTCTGCCGAGGGAGAGCTGGTGGAACGTGGTGGGCCGCTCCCCCGTCTGCGCCTGCGGCGCGGCGGCGTGCCCGCCGCCCCCGGCGGCCGCCTGCGCCGCGCCCGGCTGGGCGCCCGGGGCGCCGGCCGGTGCCCCGCCGGCAGCCTGCGGCGCCACGCCCGGAACGGCACCGGCCTGACCGGCGGGCGGCTGCGCCACGTGCGGCGGGACAGCCTGCGCCGGGAAGCCGGCCTGGGCCGAGCCCGCCTGCGGCGCAGGACCGGCGGGCTGCGCGTCCGGCGCCCCCGTCGGCGCCCCCGTC
This sequence comes from Streptomyces sp., assembly GCA_035698655.1. GTDB lineage: Bacteria > Actinomycetota > Actinomycetes > Streptomycetales > Streptomycetaceae > Streptomyces. The sequence goes on along the minus strand of DASSBO010000029.1, from coordinate 11,651 downwards.
GGCGCCCCGGCGGCGGCCTGCGGCGGCACGCCCGGCACGGGGCCCGCCTGGCCAGCGGGCGGCTGCGGTGGAGCGGCATGTGCCGGAAAGCCGCCCGGTGCCCCGGCCGGAGAGGCCGCCGGCACTCCGGCGGCGGCCTGGCCCGGGCCCGCCGGCGGCGCCTGCCCCGCGGGCTGTGCGCCCGCCGCCTGCGGCGGCGTGGCGGCGTAGCCGGGGCCTCCGGACGGCTCCGGGAAACCGGTCTGCGGTGGCCCCGTGGGCCCCGCGGCGGCCTGCGGCGCGTAGCCCGCGAAGGGCGCCGCGCCGGGCCCAGGCGCGTAGCCGGCCGGCGGCTGGGCCGATGGCTGCGGGGAGCCGGGGTGTCCGCCCGGCTGGGAGGGGCCCGGCATGACGCCGTGCCGGCCGATGGGGGACGGCGCGGGCTCCTGCCCGCCGGCCGCGGAGAACGACATGCGCACGCCGTCCGTCGCGTTGCCCAGCAGAACCGTCGTGCCCGGCGTCAGCTGCAGCTGCCCCACCCGGGCGCCCTGGGCGTAGGTGCCGTTGGTGCTGCCCGGGTCCTCCAGCAGCCAGCCGCCGGCCCACCGCAGGGTCGCGTGCCGCCAGGAGACGCGCGCGTCGTCGACCGGGATGTCCCCCTGCGGGTCACGGCCGAGCCGGTAGGTCCTGGACGGGTCGAGCGCCCAGGTACGGCCGTTCAGTTCCAGTACGAGTTCCGTCACTCCATGCCCCACATGTGTTTCCCCCGAGTGGCCCCCTGCCATGGGGCCCTGGGACGGCGAACGTCGTGGGGCACTATTTCAGTAGGGAGCCCCAGGGCGGAAACCGGCCCTGACGATCACGGACCGAGACGCGGCGACGCGGTGCACGGGGTCGGCGATACGGTGAGAGCACCATGACCCCATCGCAGGCCACCCCACCTCCCGCGGTCCCCGAGCCGACGCTGCTGGTGAAGATCTTCGGCAAGGACAGGCCGGGCATCACGGCCGGTCTCTTCGAGCGGCTCGCCGAGTACGGCGTCCACGTGATCGACATCGAGCAGCTGGTCACCCGCGGCCGGATAACGCTGTGCGCCCTGGTGTCCTCGCCGGGCGGCGGCTCCGTCGAGGGGGAGCTGCGCGCGACCGTGCACGGCTGGGCGGAGTCGGTGCGCATGGAGGCGGAGATCATCTCCGGCATGGGCGACAACCGCCCGCGCGGCACGGGCCGTTCGCACGTGACGGTGCTCGGCAGCCCGCTCAGTGCGGAGTCGACGGCGGCCGTCACCTCCGTGATCACCGGGACCGGCGGAAACATCGACCGGATCTTCCGGCTGGCCAAATACCCGGTGACGGCCGTGGAGTTCGACGTCTCCGGCGCCGACACGCACGCGCTGCGCACCGCGCTGGCGCTGGAGGCGGCGCGGCACGGGGTGGACGTCGCCGTCGTCGCGTCGGGCCTGCAGCGCCGCGCCCAGCGGCTGGTGGTGATGGACGTCGACTCGACGCTGATCCAGGACGAGGTGATCGAGCTGTTCGCCGCCCACGCGGGCTGCGAGGAGCAGGTCGCCGAGGTCACGGCCCGGGCCATGCGCGGGGAACTGGACTTCGAGCAGTCGCTGCACGCGCGGGTCGCGCTGCTGGCGGGCCTGGACGCCTCGGTGGTGGAGAAGGTGCGCCAGGCGGTCCGGCTGACGCCCGGCGCGCGCACGCTGGTGCGGACGCTGAAGCGGCTCGGCTACCAGGTCGGCGTCGTCTCGGGCGGCTTCACGCAGGTCACCGACGCGCTGCGGGAGGAGCTGGGGCTGGACTTCGCGGCCGCCAACGAACTGGAGATCGTCAACGGCGTGTTGACCGGCCGGGTGACCGGTGAGGTCGTGGACCGCCCGGGCAAGGCGCGGCTGCTGCGCCGGTTCGCGGCGGACGCGGGGGTGCCGCTGGCGCAGACGGTCGCGATCGGCGACGGGGCGAACGATCTGGACATGCTGAACACGGCCGGCCTGGGCGTCGCGTTCAACGCCAAGCCGATGGTGCGCGAGGCCGCGCACACCGCCGTCAACGTGCCGTTCCTGGACACAGTGCTCTACCTCCTGGGCATCACGCGCGAAGAGGTCGAGGCGGCCGGCCTCATCGACTGAGCCGGCCGCCTGCCGGGCGGGTCAGTGGCGCGGCGCCCAGAAGTCCGTGAGGGTGCCGACGCCGGGTTCGACCGACTTCCAGGAGCCGTTGAAGCGCAGCACGGCGACCGCTGCGGTCGGGAAGCCGCTGCGGGACAGGCCGGCCAGGGCGTCCCCGTCGGACTGTCCGGCCAGCGTGCCGGCGAGGTTCTCCATACCGGGGTTGTGGCCGACGACCAGCACGTCGCGCACCTCGTCGTCGACGTCGTTCAGCAGGGCGATGATCTCGCCCGGCGAGGCCTCGTAGATCCGCTCCTCGTACACGGTGCGCGGGCGCTCCGGCAGGTGGTGTGCGACGAGTTTCCAGGTCTCGCGGGTGCGGGTGGCGGTCGAGCAGAGGGCGAGTTGGGGAGAGTGTCCCTGGGCGGTGAGCCACTCGCCGACGGCCGGTGCGTCCCGGCGGCCCTGCTCGGCGAGCGGGCGTTCGTGGTCGGCGACCTCGGGCCAGTCGGCCTTGGCATGGCGGAGAAGGACGATGCTGCGGGGCACTTCGGCGCTCATGCCTCCCACCTTCCCACGATTCGCTGCCCCAGACAGACGCAGGTCAACGGTCGGTAAATCTTTCCGGTATTGGTCCAGTCCTCTTGGACCGCCCGGAGCGCGGCAGCGTCCGCCGCGCGGCCGCATTGGTATGGTCCAATCGCGCGTCGAAGCCGTTGACATGTTCGCGCTCGTGGGATGCCTTGGTGGCGGTCCGACCCGTGTTCCGCCACCCCCCACGGAGGCATCGATGTTCCGTCACCGTTCCCGCCTGGCCGGGCTCGCTCTGGCCGCGGCCTGCCTCGTGCAGCCGCTGTTCACCGCCGCGCCGAGCGCGGCACAGCCGGCCTCGCCGGGCGGCGCGGTCGCCGACTGCGCGGTCAAACCGAAGCCCGCGGGCAAGGTCCTGCAGGGCTACTGGGAGAACTGGGACGGCGCCGCGAACGGCGTCCACCCGCCGTTCGGCTGGACCTCCATCACCGACCCCCGCATCCGGGAGCACGGCTACAACGTCCTCAACGCCGCCTTCCCCGTCATCCGCTCCGACGGCACCGTGCTGTGGGAGGACGGCATGGACCGCACGGTCAAGGTGCCCACCCCGGCCGAGATGTGCGAGGCGAAGGCGGACGGCGCCACCATCCTGCTGTCGATCGGCGGGGCGACCGCAGGCATCGACCTCACCTCACGTGCGGTGGCCGACCGGTTCATCGAGACCGTCGTGCCGATCCTGAAGAAGTACAACTTCGACGGGATCGACATCGACATCGAGACCGGCCTGACCGGCAGCGGCGACATCAACCGGCTGTCCGTCTCGCAGCAGAACCTGATCCACATCATCGACGGCGTCCTCGCACAGATGCCGCCGGGCTTCGGCCTGACGATGGCGCCCGAGACGGCCTACGTCACCGGCGGCAGCGTGGTCTACGGCTCGATCTGGGGCGCCTACCTGCCGATCATCAAGAAGTACGCGGACAACGGCCGGCTGTGGTGGCTGAACATGCAGTACTACAACGGCAGCATGTACGGCTGCTCCGGCGACTCCTACTCCGCCGGCACCGTGCAGGGCTTCGTCGCCCAGACCGACTGCCTGGACCAGGGGCTCGTCGTCCAGGGCACCACGATCCGGGTGCCCTACGACAAGCAGGTCCCCGGCCTGCCGGCCCAGCCGGGCGCCGGCGGCGGCTACCTGTCGACCGGGCAAGTGGCCCAGGCGTGGAACCACTACTCGGGCGCCCTGAAGGGCCTGATGACCTGGTCGCTCAACTGGGACGGCTCCAAGGGCTGGACCTTCGGCGACAACGTCCGCGGCCTGCAGGGCCGCTGACCGCCGCCGCATGACCGCTCCCCGGCCGGCCGCCTCCGCGGTCAGCCGGGGAGCACCTGCGCGAGGTGTTCCAGCAGCAGGGCCACCGGCCGGACGGTGTCGGTCGCCGAGGCCGTCCCTCCGCCGGAGAGCGTCAGTGCGAGAAGCGCGGCGAACGCCGCAGCCGGCAGGGCGAGCCACCACCAGGGCAGCCGTTTCCGGTCCGCGCCGGGCACGGCGGGCCGACGGTGAGCGGTGCGCTGAGCTCGGGCCGTCATGCAGCTCGCCTCCCTGGGTCGCGACGCGCGTGCGGCGTCGAAGACGACGCTACGGCGGCGCGGGGGCCGGGCCCATCCGGTGATCCACCCAGATCACCCTGACCCTGACCCCCTAGGGGGTGGTGGGGCTGCCCCCACTCTTCACGGGGAGGCGAGGGTGGCGACGACGCCGATGACGATGAGGATGGCGAAGATGACGCCGATGATGCGGAGCAGGTTCTTCTGCCCGTTCTGGGGGTTCGGATCGAGCACTGGCATGTCTGTCAGTGTCCCACCCGGGGCTCGTCCTCCACGCAGCGGTCCCGCCCGGCCAGCACGCCCACACCGATCTGCACGGCCATGAGTCCGGCCATCAGGATCAGCGGCGCGTGCCAGCCGCCGCTGGTCCCGTGCAGGGCGCCGACGAGCAGCGGACCGGGCACGGACAGCAGGTAGCCGGTGCTCTGCGCGAACGCCGAGAGCTTCACGACGCCGCCGCCGGTGCGCGAACGCATCCCGATCATCGTCAGGGCCACGGGGAACGCACAGTTGGAGAAGCCCAGGAGCAACACCCACACCCACGCGCCGCCGGCCGGCGCCCACCACAGCCCCGCGTAGCCGAGCAGGCCGCACACGCCGAGGAAGGCGACGAGGGGGCCCTGGTGCCGCATGCGGGCGGCGATGCGCGGCAGGACGAAGGACAGCGGGATGCCCATGCCCATGGTGACGGCCAGCAGCAGCCCCGCGGTGGACGCGGACAGGCCGGCGTCGCGGAAGATCTGCGGGAGCCAGCCCATGGTGATGTAGGCGGCCGACGCCTGCAGGCCGAAGAACCCGGCGAGTGCCCACGCGGTCGTCGACTTGGTGATCCGCAGCTTCGGGGCAGGCGCGGCGCCTTCCGTGCCGGCACGTTCTCCGCCGCTGCGCGCGCCGCCGTCCCCGCGCCGCGCGGCGACGGCCGCCCACGGCAGCACGCCGAAGACGCCGAGCACGGCCCAGGCGCCGATGCCGGCCTGCCAGCTGCCGCCGAGCGCGTCGGTCATCGGGACGGTCACGGCGGCCGCACCCGCCGTGCCCACGGCGAGAGCCATCGAGTACAGGCCGGTCATGGACCCGACGCGGTCGGGGAACCAGTGCTTGACGACGACCGGCATGAGCACGTTGCTCACCGCGATGCCCGCCAGCGCGAGGGCACTGAAGGCGAGGAAGAACACCGTTTCCTGCGCGAACGGGCGCACGGCCAGACCGACCGTGATGGCGATCATGCCGCCCAGGACCACGGCCGCCGGCCCCCACCGGCGGGCCAGGCGCGGAGCCAGGCCGCCGAAGACGGCGAAGCACAGCGACGGCATGGAGGTGAGCATTCCGGCGACGGTGCCGCTCATGCCCAGGCCGTGGCGGACCTCCTCCAGCAGCGGCCCGAGGCCGGAGATCGCGGGGCGCAGGTTCAGCGCGGCGACCACCATGCCGACGACGACCAGCCGCAGCGTCCACGACCGCCCCGCGGCGCCGGCGGCCCGCTCGGGGGACGCATCGTCGGCGCTGCTGACGGTCGTTTCGGGACGTGTCGTGAGGTCGTTGTGTGCCCTGGCCATGCGCCCATCATAGAATCATGGGACGAATGCTGGCCAACGCGTCCCGGGAGACCCATGCCACTGTCCTCGCTGCACCGCTCCGCGCTCGCCGACCAGGTGATCGCCGCCCTGCGTGCGCAGATCACCGCCGGCGAATGGCCCGTGGGCAGCCGCATCCCGACCGAACAGGAGCTGGTGCAGCAGCTGGGGGTCGCCCGCAACACCGTGCGGGAGGCCGTGCGCGCCCTGGCGCACAACGGGCTGCTCGACATCCGGCAGGGCTCGGGCACCTACGTCGTGGCGACCAGCGAGCTGGCGGGCGTCATGCACCGGCGGTTCGCGGAGGCCGACCCGCGGCACGTCGCCGAACTGCGCTCCACGCTCGAGGCGTCCGGCGCACGGCTGGCCGCGCTGCGGCGCAGCGAGCAGGACGTGACGCAGCTCGAGACGCTGCTGCGGCGAAGGGAGGAGGCGTGGGACTCCGGCGAGGTCGAACGGTTCGTGCAGGCCGACGCCAACCTGCACCTGGCGGTCGTGGCGGCCTCCCACAACGAGGTGCTCGCCGCCGTCTACGCCGACCTGGGCGACGTGATGCGGGACTTCCTGCGCATCGACGTCGGCGAGCGACTGCGGCCGGAGGAGCACCTGGACCACGCGCGCATGGTGGCCGCGATCCGCGACGGCGACGCCGAGGCCGCCGCGCGGGAGGCGGCCTCCTACACCAGCGAGTGGCGCTGCGGCGTGCGCACGCCTACGCCATGACCTCCGCCAGGGTGACGGGCCGCCCGGTGCGCCGGGAACGGTCGCACGCCTCGGCCACGTACAGGGCCTGCAGCGCCTCCTCCGGCGTGCACGGGCTCGCGGCGCGCCCCGCGGCGACCTCGGCGAACGTCTGCAGCTCGGCGACGTAGGCGGGCTGGAAGCGTTCCATGAACGATGTGTAGGGCGCGGAGGGCACCAGGCTGTAGCCCTCCTCGGCCGAGGGCAGCGGCGCGCGGTCGTCCAGGCCGACGATCCGGGTGTCCGCCGAGCCGCACACCTCCAGCCGCACGTCGTGGCCGGCGCCGTGGTAGCGGGTGGCGGTGACGGTGGCCAGCACGTCGTCGTCGAAGCGGAGGACGGCCGCGCAGGTGTCGACGTCGTCGCCCTCGCGGAAGAACGCCTCGCCGCGGTTGGCGCCCATCGCGTACACCTCGGTGACCTGGCGGCCGGTCAGCCAGTGCAGCACGTCGAAGTCGTGGATGCTGCAGTCGCGGAACAGCCCGCCGGAGGTGGGGATGTAGGAGGCGTGCGGCGGCGTCTGGTCGGCGGTGACGGCCCGCATGGTGTGCAGCCGGCCGAGCTTGCCGTCCTGCAGCGCCTCCCGGGCGGCGCGGTAACCGGCGTCGAAACGGCGCTGGAAGCCGACCTGCACCGGAACCCCGGTCTCGCGGGCGTGCGCGACGGCCTCGCGCGTCCCGGCCACGTCCGGGGCGACGGGCTTCTCGCAGAAGACGGGCACGCCCGCATCCAGCGCGCGGTGCAGCAGGTCTGCGTGCGCACTCGTCGCGGCGGCGATCACCACGCCGTCGGGGTTGCGGGCGAAGAGGGCGTCAACGTCCGGCACGTCGGTGACCTGGAGCGTCTGCGCGAGGGCGCGCGCCCGGTCCGGCTCGGCGTCGGCCACGAGCACGTCGTCGACTCCTGGCAGCGCGCACAGCGTCTGCGCGTGCAGCGCGCCGATGCGTCCGGTGCCGATGAGGCCGATCTGCATGGAGCGTTCTCCCTCCGTGGGGTTCCTTCTGGGGCACGCGGCACGCGGTGGTGACCGGGGCGTCCCGGCCACCACCGCGGTCGGGACTCAGGCGCCCATCATGTGCACGCCGCCGTCGACGTGCACCATTTCACCGGTGGTCTTCGGGAACCAGTCCGACAGCAGCGCGGCCACACCGCGGGCGGCCGGCTCCGGGTCGGTGAGCTCCCAGCCGATCGGCGCGCGGGTGTTCCACACGTCCGCGAGCTCCTCGAAGCCCGGGATGGACTTCGCGGCCATCGACTTGATCGGCCCGGCCGAGACCAGGTTGCAGCGGATGTTCTTGTGCCCCAGGTCGCGGGCCAGGTAGCGGGAGGTGGACTCCAGCGCCGCCTTCGCCACACCCATCCAGTCGTACTTGGGCCAGGCGACCCGCGCGTCGAAGGTCATGCCCACGACCGAGCCGCCGCGCTTCTCGAGCAGCGGCAGCAGCGCCATGGTCAGCGACTTCAGGGAGTAGGCCGAGACCTCGACAGCCGTGGCGACCGACTCCCAGCCGGTGTTGAGGAAGTTGCCGCCCAGGGCGTCCTGCGGCGCGAAGCCGATGGAATGCACGACGCCGTCCAGCGAGGCGTCCTCGCCGAAGTGCTCGGCGACCTTGCCGGCCAGGCCGTCCAGGTGCTCGGCGTTCTGCACGTCCAGCTCGATGACCGGCGCCTCCTTGGGGAGCCGCTTGGCGATGCGCTGGACCAGGGAGAGCCGGCCGAACCCGGTGAGGACGACATCGGCGCCCTCCTCCTGGGCCAGCTTCGCGACGTGGAAGGCGATCGAGGCGTCGGTGAGGACGCCGGTGACCAGGATGCGCTTTCCGGCCAGAAGTCCGCTCATGTTCAGTGACCCATGCCCAATCCGCCGTCGACGGGAACGACGGCTCCGGTGATGTACGCGGCGTCGTCGGACGCCAGGAAGCGAACGGAGGAGGCGATCTCCTCCGGCCGGGCGTAGCGGCCCAGCGGCACCTGCCCGACGATGGCCGCGCGCTGCTCGTCGGTCAGCGCCCGGGTCATGTCGGTGTCGACGAAGCCGGGTGCCACGACGTTGCAGGTGATGTTGCGGGAGCCCAGCTCACGTGCGAGCGAGCGGGCGAAACCGACCAGTCCGGCCTTGGAGGCGGCGTAGTTCGCCTGCCCCGCCGAGCCCAGCAGGCCGACGACCGAGGAGATGAGGACGACCCGGCCCTTCTTGGCGCGCAGCATGCCGCGGGTCGCCCGCTTCACGACGCGGAAGGTGCCGGTCAGGTTGGTCTCCAGCACGGAGGAGAAGTCCTCCTCGCTCATGCGCAGCAGGAGCTGGTCGCGGGTGACGCCGGCGTTGGCCACCAGCACCTCGACCGCGCCGTGCCGCTCCTCGATCTCCTTGTAGGCCTGCTCCACCTGCTCCGGCTCGGTGATGTCACACCGCACCGCGAGGATGCCCCGCTCCCTCAGTTCCTCCGGCGGCTCCCCCGACCGGTAGGTGACGGCGACCTGGTCACCCGAGTCGGCGAAGGCGCGGGCGATGGCGAGGCCGATCCCCCGGTTGCCTCCGGTGACGAGTACCGAGCGGCTCAAGGCGGTACCACCCTTCGTTGCGGTCCACTGGTCGATGTCCTGACCTGAGCAAACTATCTGGCCGGAGCCCCCGGGAAGGACTCGGGCCCGGACAGCACCCCACCCCGCCACCTGTGGGATCCCTACAGCACCGCATCCGGTAAACGCATGGCGGGACCGGGTGCCGGCAGTCCATGATTCACTGCGCACATCCCTGGGAGAAGGAGAGGGCGCCGTGGCGCAGGCACAGCAGATCGATCCGTCGTTCCTCGAGTTGCCACTGCGCGCGCTCGCCGATGCGGCGCTCGCGCGGGCCCGCTCGTTGGGGGCCGAGCACGCCGACTTCCGGTGCGAGCGGATCCGGGACGCGTCCTGGCGGCTGCGGGACGGCCGGGTGGCCGGCTCGTCGGACAGCACGGACAGCGGGTACGCGGTGCGGGTCGTGCACGGCGGGGCGTGGGGTTTCGCCTCCGGGGTGGACCCGACGCCGGACGCCGCCGCCCGGGTCGCCGCGCAGGCCGTGGAGATGGCGAAGCTGTCCGCGCGGGTCATCGCCGCGGCCGGCTCGGACGAGCGGGTGGAGCTCGCCGAGGAGCCGTCGCACGGCGAGCAGACCTGGGTCTCCGCCTACGAGATCAACCCGTTCGACGTCCCCGACGCCGAGAAGACGGGGCTGCTGGCCGAGTGGAGCCGCCGGCTGCTCGCGGCGGACGGTGTCAGCCACGTCGACGCGAGCCTGATGACCGTCCAGGAGAACAAGTTCTACGCCGACACCGCCGGCACGGTCACCACCCAGCAGCGGGTGCGGCTGCATCCGGAGCTGACGGCCGTGGCCGTGGCGGACTCCGGTGAGTTCGACTCGATGCGCACCCTGGCGCCGCCGGTCGGCCGCGGCTGGGAGTACCTGCGCGGCACCGGCTGGGACTGGGACGCCGAACTGGCCCAGATCCCCGGGCTGCTGGCGGAGAAGATGCGGGCGCCGAGCGTCGAGGCGGGTTCCTACGACCTGGTCGTCGACCCGTCCAACCTGTGGCTGACGATCCACGAGTCGATCGGCCACGCCACCGAACTGGACCGGGCGCTGGGCTACGAGGCGGCCTACGCGGGCACCTCGTTCGCCACCTTCGACCAGCTGGGCACGCTGCGCTACGGCTCGCCCGCGATGAACGTCACCGGTGACCGCACCGCCGAACACGGCCTGGCGACCATCGGGTTCGACGACGAAGGCGTGGCCGCGCAGTCCTGGGACCTGGTGCGCGGGGGCACCCTCGTCGGCTACCAGCTGGACCGGCGGATCGCGAAGCTGACCGGCCAGGGACGGTCCAACGGCTGTGCGTTCGCCGACTCCCCCGGCCACGTGCCGGTGCAGCGCATGGCGAACGTGTCGCTGCAGCCCGCGCCGGACGGGCCGGACACCGCCGAACTCATCGGCGGCGTCGAGCGCGGCATCTACGTGGTGGGCAACCGGTCGTGGTCCATCGACATGCAGCGCTACAACTTCCAGTTCACCGGACAGCGGTTCTTCCGGATCGAGAACGGCCGGCTGGCCGGACAACTGCGCGATGTCGCCTACCAGGCGACGACCACCGACTTCTGGGGCTCGATGGAGGCCGTCGGCGGCCCGCAGACGTACGTGCTGGGCGGCGCGTTCAACTGCGGCAAGGCCCAGCCCGGGCAGATCGCGGCCGTTTCGCACGGCTGCCCCTCGGCCCTGTTCCGGGGCGTGAACATCCTCAACACCACCCAGGAGGCGGGCCGATGAGCCGGGCCGGTACGAGCAAGCCGCACGAGATCGTCGAGCGGGCGCTGGAGCTCTCGCGGGCCGACGGCACGATCGTGCTGGCCGACGAGTCCTCGACCGCCAACCTGCGCTGGGCCGGCAACGCGCTGACGACGAACGGCGTAACGCGCGGCCGCAGCCTGACCGTGGTGGCGACCGTCGACGGGGCGCAGGGCACCGCCTCCGGCGTGGTCTCGCGTTCCGCGGTGACGGCCGACGAGCTGGAGCCGCTGGTGCGGGCCGCCGAGGAGGCGGCGCGCGCGGCCGAACCAGCCGAGGACGCCCAGCCGCTGGTCGAGGGCGGCCCGGCCTCCCCCGGCTTCACCGACGCCCCCGCGGAGACGTCCTCCGAGGTGTTCGCGCAGTTCGCGCCGGCGCTGGGCGAGGCGTTCGGCCGCGCCCGCGCGGGCGGGCGCGAGCTGTACGGCTTCGCGAACCACGAGACGGTGACCAGCTACCTGGGCACCTCCAGCGGCCTGCGGCTGCGGCACGACCAGCCGACCGGGACGCTGGAGATGAACGCCAAGTCCGCCGACCACACCCGGTCGGCGTGGGCGGGCCGGCCCACCCGCGACTTCCGCGACGTGAACCCCCTGGACCTGGAGGCGGAGCTGGCGCAGCGCCTCGGCTGGGCCGAGCGGCGCGTGGAACTGCCGGCCGGCCGGTACGAGACGCTGCTGCCGCCCACGGCGGTTGCCGACCTGCTGATCTACCAGCTGTGGTCCTCCGGCGCCCGGGACGCGGCCGAGGGCCGCACCGTCTTCTCCCGGCCGGGCGGCCG